>JAZQWQ010000187.1:0-13759 GCA_045632385.1 Faecousia sp. | reverse complement strand
GCACCTTTAGCTCAGTTGGTAGAGCAACTGACTCTTAATCAGTGGGTCCCCGGTTCGAGTCCGTGAAGGTGCACCAATGGCCCATTGGTCAAGTGGTTAAGACAGCGGCCTCTCACGCCGTTAACATCGGTTCGAATCCGGTATGGGTCACCAATTCCGTAAAGAAAGCTGAGTAAGTGGCTAATAACAGAAATCCACGTAAATCGGCTGAATATAGGAAGGGGAAAACCTCTTCCAGTAATGAGTTTGTGTTGATTGTCGTGTGGGTCCACCTGTTCCCATCCCGAACACAGAAGTTAAGCACATGTACGCCGACGATACTTGGCGGGCGACTGCCTGGGAAAATAGGTAACGCGAACATATTGACCTCACTACTTCGGTAGTGAGGTTGTTTTTTGTGGGAACAGGATGGACAGTCCACCTGTTTCCGGTTGCGGTTCCCGGCGGATGTCCTCGGCGACAGTGCGCCTTCGTCCCTCGCCGACCGCTGCCCACGCTGCGCCCTCGCTGTATCCGCCACAGGCGGCGCCTGGGCTCGCGGCCATCCCGAACACAGAAGTTAAGCACATGTACGCCGACAATACTTGGCGGGCGACTGCCCGGGAAGATAGGTAACGCAAACACAAGACCTCCACTTAAAAAGTGGAGGTCATTTTTTATTTTATATGCAATATAACTTGAAAAAATCGACCTTACAGGGTGAGGACACCTCGTACCAGAAAAAAGGAGGCGATATTATGGATGATGCGGGTATTTTAGAGTTATATTTCAATCGTGATGAGTCCGCGATCCAAATGACGGATGAGAAATACGGAGGTAGGCTGCGAAGCATATCACAGAACATTACGGAAAGTCCGGATGATGCAGAAGAGTGTTGTAACGATACATATTTATGTGCCTGGCAATCTATTCCACCTACACGACCCAATTATTTATTTGCCTGGTTGGCCAAGGTAATCCGTTCGCTGTCTTATAAGAAATGGGAGCGCCTGAGTGCGCAAAAGCGGACAGCTACAGTGATTACACTGACAAAGGAATTAGAGGAATGTGTTTCTGGCGGGGGAGATGTTCTATCGGAACTGGAAATGAAAAGATTGGGGACTTGTATTAATCATTTTATTAAAGGACTTCCCAGGGATAGCCAGACAACCTTTGTACGTCGCTATTTTTATGGTGATAGTATTGGACAGATCGCAGTACAATCCGGTTTTTCCCAAAGCAAAATTACCTCTATGCTTTTTCGGCTGCGAAAGCAATTAAAAACCCAACTGGAAAAGGAGGGATTTGACCTATGAAAGGCACAGATGTATACCTGGCTTTGCAGGAATTGGACGATGCCTTGGTGGAAAAGTACGCACAAGTACGTCCCAAACAGGCGTTTCCTTTACGTAAGCTTATTGCTGCCTGTCTGGCGTTGGTGCTTTTTGCAGGAGGCGTTGGGGTGGCTGTAGATGCTATCGGCTACAAGCAGGCAACGGATTTTTTTGTGGATAACGGTCTGTCCACGGAAGGCTTAAGCCGTGAGGAAGTTAAGATGGTTTATCGGGATATTACTTCCGAATCTTTCACCTATGAAAAAACCGAAGAAGTCATCACCAAAAGCATCAGTGAGGCTATACCCGGCTATGAAATCAACGTGGATATGGACGATGCGGAAAAGCTGAAAATGCTATGGGAGAGCTGGCGAAACGGCGAACTGGCAAGTTTTATTATCGATGGGGAAGTCAGAAACTTTGGTGAAGGCAACTACCAACAGGGAATTTGGTATTATGATGAGAAAATCGATTTGTATGATCCAAAAACAGGTTACAGCCCAAGCGGAAAAAGATTGCTTTCCAAATATGAAAATGAAACCCTTTGCTGGGAAAGTGCAGTGCCGGTTTATCCGATGACTGTAGGGCCCATTGGGGAATGCACAGTCCTGCTCGGTAATAATATCCGCGTAGAGGCATTCGGCGATGTACGGGTAGAGAACGATCATAAACGGATTGTTTATTTGGACAAAGACGGACAAGTGCTTTGGAACAATTTAATTGTAGAATCAGAGTGGATAGGCCTTTCGGGAGGAGCAGGACAAGGCTATGCGGGAATTGGTCAGGGAGTGGGCACCTGGATTTTTGACAACAAAGATGAGACCTTCACCATTATCAATTTCGATATCAAACCGGCACCGGATTATGGTAAAGGGACACCGTATGTGATTGTGTGGCGGTATAATACGGAAGGTCAGCTGTTGTCCTATAAGGAGAATATAACAGAGTATAGAATGCCGAAAGTATTCCAGCTTGGAAGCCACTATATTCTGACTTTCTCTATCGACGAGACACAAACCAAAACAGTTGTAATGGATGCAGACGGCAACCTGCTAACAGGTGCGGAGTATCATATAACCGACCAGTATCAAATAATTCAGGATATTGCAGAGGTGGGGAACTACCGCTATATCTCCGCCTATACCATGTACACGGATAAAGAAAAAGACGAACTTGGAATGCTGAATTATGCGCTGACACAGGATTTGCAGGCACTGTGGGAACAGGGGAACAAGCTCTCTGAAAAAGAATTGGTGGAACGCATTCGCGGTCACTATACCGCCGTGCTTTTGCGCTGCGATATAGAAACCGGCGAAATACAGACCTTCTATTCTGCCCCCGGTATGATTGCCGACAAATTGGAGATCAGCGAAAAGGGCAAACTGATTTGGCGTTTGCAAAGCCTGACCCAAGCTCAGCTGACAGAAGCACCAAGAAAATGCGGCTGGATTGTCCGGGGAACCAGCGTGATTTATGAGTATGTTTTCGATGCAGAGGGTAACCTGACAGGAAAAGAAACCACAGGAGAGCTTGCTACCTATCGGTGGTAACGCAAAACAGGGACGGTTTGCAGCCGTCCCTGTTTCTTATGCTGTTGGGTGGTGCTTAATCAGGTGTACCGAAACAGTTTTGTAGACAAAGAATGTAATCAGAGAATTGATACCGGCCTTGAGCAGGTTAAACGGCAAGAAAACCGTGAATAACATTCCGTCTACAACGGAAGCCGGTACACCCATAAAAATGGGTGTGATAAAGTGATTAGCGGCCAGCATGACAAGTCCCATTGCCAATGTGCCGCAGATCAGGGCAATACCGGCACTCAAACGGGTGCGATTGTATTTGTAAATCGTGCCTGCGGTAAGACATAAGGCACTGGTGGAAATGACGTGCATCAAAAAGCCGTACAGACCACTTTGTGCACTGACAGTCAGTGCTTGCACCGCACTGGCGGCAACAGTTAAAATCAGTCCGGCAACCGGCCCATAGGCAAAGGCGCCAATCAGAATGGGAATATCGGCGGGGTCATACTCCAGAAAAGCGGCTGCGGGAAACAGCGGAAAATGCAGCAGGTATACCAGGATCACGGAAACGGCTACCAGCATGGCCATAACGGTCAATTTGCGAATGCTTTCTTTCTTCATACAGGTTCCTCCTAAAAAACGAAATGCGCCTGAAGATATACTTCAGGCGCAAAAAAGAGCAAACCTATGGTATATCTTCTTCCATCCAGACTTTACTGTCGGTATCGGAATCACACCGATTCTGCCCAAAGGCTCGCGGACTGTACCGCCGGTCGGGAATTTCACCCTGCCCTGAAGATAGATAAAGTTTAGCACATTGGGCTGCCCTTGTCAAGGAGCGCCGAATGTGCTAGAATAATTTATGTGGTTTCCGGAACGGTTGTTGCAGGTGTTGTTTCTGCAGGCTGTGTAGCTTCCTGTTTTTTGAAGCCCTGCACAACACCTTTTGCGCCGGTGTCGGTAATATCACCGCCTATGATTTGGTTTTTATAGACCAAAACGGTAGCGTACACCGGTTCTGTTGCCCCGGGGAAGTTGTTGACCTTGTAAACGTAACGCATAACGGTTTTTCCTGCATACTGGCTCAGGTCATACCCTTGACTTTTTTGCAAAGCGTTATAGCGTTCATAAATTGCAGTTTGCTCGATGGGGATTTTTACCTGACCGGATTCTGCCGGTGATGTGCTGACTTCCCAGCCCATATTTTCCAGGAATTGCACCCGGCTATCGTTACTGCTGACGGCCGGAGCACTGGTAGGTGTGCTGCTGTTACCACCGAATAACAGAACGATAGCGAGAATTACCCCAGCGATAGCTGCTAAGATTACAGCGATTTTTTTAATGTCGACCTTTGCGGTCATTACCATCATATTCCATCCCTCCTGTAGGTTGTTGACGCTACAATATATTACGGATTTGAGAAAGGTAGAACCAAACGATGATGCGATTGGACAAATTCCTTTGCGACTGTGCGGTAGGCACGAGAAGCCAGGTGAAAAACATATTGAAAGCCGGACGTGTGACGGTGGACGGTGTGCCGGAAAAAGATGGCAGCCGGAAGATCGGCCCGGAACAGAATGTTTGTCTGGACGGGGAAAGCCTGAAAGCAACAGGAACAGTTGTAGTTTTATTGAATAAGCCGGCGGGTTATGTGACGGCCACTACAGACGAAAAAGAACCGACGGTTATGGAATTGCTCCCGGCAGATATTCGCAAGCTGGATGTGAAGCCTGTGGGCCGATTGGATAAGCAAACAGAGGGTCTTCTGCTGTTTACCAATGACGGCGATCTGCTTCACAGGCTAATTAGCCCCAAAAAGGAAATTCCTAAGGTTTATTATGCCAAGCATCAAGGCACAGCTACCCAGGAAGATGTTCAGGCATTTTTGGACGGTCTGACCCTGGGGGATGGAACGATTTGCCTGCCGGCAAAATTGGAAATCCTGGGTACAGGGGAAAGCCTGATCACAGTTTGCGAGGGGAAATATCACCAAGTTCGTCGAATGATGGCATCCCGGGGAATGCCTGTGGATTATCTGGAACGCAAACAGGAGGGTGGCCTTAGTTTAGGCGATCTTCCCCGTGGCCAAGTGCGCTTTTTGACGGAAGAAGAGATATTTTTATTGGAAAAATAACCAATAAATTTACGCTTTTTTTCTTGGCAAAACCAGGAAAATCCCTATAAAAATGAAATTTATCGGTATTTTCACTAAAAAACGATACCTATTTTTCAACATAATGTCAAAAACTACTTGCAAAATGTGCAAAAAACGTATATAATAATCGTACAAATTTATTACATATGCTTTTGTGCAATTTTATGAGGGGGCTGTAAAAATGTCCAATAGTGTTTTTCAGAATGTGATCGTGCAGCTGGAGTCTGTGACAGACCGTCCGATTGGTGTTATCGATACAGACGGCTATGTTGTATCTTGCACCGATGCAGCCTTGCTGGGCGAACGGTGGGCAGATGCGGCACTGAAGGTAGCGGGAGCAGATGGCAATATAGTGACATTTGCGCAGAAAACATTCCGAGGTATCGTCAGCAGCAACAATATGCTGGAGTATGCCGTATTTTGTGCCGGTGATGACGAGCAAGCCAAAATGTACTGCAACCTGGCTTATATCAGCCTGAATAATGCCAAGGTCTTCTATGAGGAGAAACACGACCGCGCAGCGTTCATTAAGAATATTATTATGGACAATATTCTTCCTGGTGATATTTACATCCGCGCAAAAGAGCTGCATTTTGCAACAGATACTTATCGCGCCGTATTTTTGGTGCGCCAGGTTGGACATAGCGATGTATCTTCTGCAGATGTGCTGTCCGGTATGTTCCCGGATAAGCTGCAGGACTTTGTCATTAGCGTCAATGAGTCTGATATTGCTGTGGTCAAGCAGTTAGCCAGCGAGCCTTCCCAGGAGGAACTGAACAAGATCGCCAAGGAAATGGAAGAAACTCTGCGTAACGAGCTGTTTATCAAGACCGTTATCGGCATCGGTACAGTTGTGACCCATTTGCGTGAATTGGCAGATGCTTATAAAGAAGCCCAGACCGCTATCGATGTGGGCAAGACCTTTGATACAGAAAAAAGCATTATCAATTATGAAAGCCTGGGTATCGGCCGCTTGATCTATCAGTTGCCTACTACCTTGTGCGAGATTTTCCTGTTTGAGATTTTCAAGAAGAGTTCTATTGATGCGTTGGATCAGGAAACGCTGTTTACCATCAATAAGTTCTTCGAAAATAATTTGAATGTTTCGGAAACTTCCCGGAAGCTGTTTGTCCACCGTAACACCTTGGTGTATCGTTTGGAAAAGATCAAGAAGCTTACCGGTCTGGATTTGCGCCTGTTTGACCACGCAATCGTGTTTAAGGTTGCTTTGATGGTTCGCAAGTACCTGTCTTCCCGGGAAATCCGCTGAAGATGCTCTGCATTCGAACCGTACATAATCTGTGCGGTTCGAATTTTTTTGCCGGGAATGTAGAAAGGAACCCCTAATATTTGGTAATAATGCCAACAATTTTATGCGCGCAGAATATTGACAGATACATTTACAATATGTTACAATTTGGTTACACACATAAATTGGAGAAGAATGTAGATATGATAGAATTTACCGATGTTACCAAAGCCTATAACGTGGGCAACCAGGCTTTGCGCGGCGTATCCCTGCAGATCGAAGATGGGGAGTTTGCTTTTTTGGTGGGACCGTCCGGTTCCGGAAAGTCCACGATTATTAAGTTGATTACCGGAGAGTTGAAGCCAACCTCCGGATCTGTGCATGTAAACGGCTATTCTCTGGAGCGCATCCGCAAGCGTGAGATTCCATACCTGCGCCGGACGGTTGGTGTTGTGTTTCAGGATTTCCGCCTGATCGATACCAAGACGGTTTATGAGAATGTGGCCTTTGCAATGCGTGTCATTGGTGCGCAAGAGAAGGAAATTCGGGAGCGCGTTCCCTATGTCCTAGAGTTGGTAGGGTTGGAAACCAAGAGCCGTCGGCATCCCAACGAGCTTTCCGGCGGTGAGCAACAACGTTTGGCCATCGCAAGAGCCTTGGTGAACAATCCGTCTACCATTATTGCAGACGAACCTACCGGTAACTTGGATCCGGCTCGTTCTTTGGAAATTATGAGTTTGCTGCAGGAGATCAACAACCTGGGAACGACTATTTTGGTGGTGACCCACGAACAGGATCTTGTGGAACGTTTTGGAAAGCGTGTCATTGTATTGAACGAAGGCCTGGTTGCCAGCGACGGAATGGACGGTTTTTACAGCTATGAAAATCAATAATTTTGGATATTTGTTGAAAGAGGGCATCCGTGGTATTTTTCTCCATGGCTTTATGTCCTTTGCGGCCGTGTGTGTTACCGTGGCCTGCCTTTTGATTGTGGGCAGCTTCTCCGTCCTGACCTACAACGTGAATATTATGGTGGAGGATTTGAACAAGACCAATGAAATTCTGGTGTACATAGACACGGAACTTTCGGATGCAGAAGCCAAAAGTGTGGGTACCCAGATCAACCGGATTGAAAATGTGCAGAATGCCGTGTTTGTGTCCAGAGAGGAAGCTTTGGAGAAGTTTGTGGCAGATCATCAGGAAGACGAAGCGTTTTCCGGTGTGGATGCCAGCGACCTGCGGCACCGTTATGTGGTAACTTTGGCGGACAATGAGCTGATGGAGCAAACAGTGTCCATGCTGGAGGGGATTTCCGGTGTTGCAAAGATTAATGCGGCATTTGAACTGGCTGAAGGCTTTACTACTTTGCAGAAAATGCTGCACATTGCCTCCTTGGCAGTAATCGCAATTTTGTTGGTGGTCAGCTTGCTGATTATATCCAACACGGTCAAGCTTTCTATGTATGATCGTCGTGATGAGATCGCAATTATGAAAATGGTTGGCGCAACCAACGGCTTTATCCGTTTGCCTTTCGTGGTGGAAGGTTTTACGCTGGGTATGCTGGGCGCTGCGCTGGCTTTCTTCTTGGAATGGTTGCTGTATAACAGCCTGATTCTTCGTTTGGAACTGGTGGATACTTTGAAGCTGTTTAGCTTTGTACCGTTTACCCAATTGCTTTGGCCGATGATCGCTACCTTTGCGGGAACGGGCTTGTTTGTTGGTATCGTAGGTAGCTGGACTTCTATCCGGAAGTTTATGGATGTATAAAAGGAGCAGGTATGAGGAATAGAAAACTATGGGTATCCATCCTGGCTGGGTTCCTGGCATTTGTGCTGGTATTCGGCCTGGTGGCCGGTGTGCTTCCCAGTTTGGTAGGCGCAGCAAAAAGTTCCGGCGAGATCAAAAGCCAGCTGGATGCCCTGAAAGAAGATAAAAAGAAGATTGAAAAAGAGATTGCAGCGCTGGAAGGCAAGCTCTCAGATAATCTGGATAGTATGGAAAAAATCGTGGAGCGAAAGAATACCATTGATCAGCAGATCTTTATGCTGCACGAGAAGATTACAAATCTGAATGAGCAGATTTCTGCTTATAGCAATTTGATTGCAGATAAGCAGGAAGAATTGGACGTGGCGCAGGCACACTTGGCAGAACTGAACCGGAAAAATAAAGAACGCATCCGTGCCATGGAGGAAGATGGCAATCTTTCTTACTGGTCTGTGCTTTTCAAAGCCAATAATTTTGCGGATTTGCTGGATCGGCTGAATATGGTCGAAGAAATTGCGGCCTCAGATCGTCGCCGTTTGCAAGAAATGAGCGAAGCTGCGAAAGTCGTTGAGCAGGCAAAGACAGACCTGGAAACAGAAAAAGCGGCCTTGGAGGAAAGCAAAAAGGTTCTCGATGAGTCCCAAAAGGAACTGGAAGAGAAACGTGCCGAGGCGGATAAGCTTTTGGCTGACCTGATCGCAACCGGTGAGGAATATCAGAAGCTCATTGATGCGGCTGAGGCAGATGTGAATGATCTGGACGACGAGATCGATGCAGCGGAGGATGCATATGATAAGGCAAAGCGCGAAGAGTGGTTGGCAACTTCCAAGCCCAGTCCTTCCAAGCCCAGCTCCGGCAGTGACATTTCCACACCTTCCGGAGGTAAATGGTTGATACCCTGTAAATACACCCGTTTCTCCAGTCCTTTTGGCTGGCGGATCCACCCGGTTTACAAGGATTGGCGCTTCCACAAAGGCGTAGACCTGGGCGCGCCTGCCGGTACGCCGATCGTGGCCAGCCGCAGCGGTACGGTTGTGTTTGCAAAGTGGGACAATTCTGCCGGTTACTACGTAAAGATCGATCACGGTGATGGTTTTGCAACCATTTATATGCATATGACCCATTACATAGTCAAAGCTGGCCAAAAGGTAACAGCCGGCCAGAAGATTGGCTTTGTAGGTTCAACCGGTACATCTACCGGTAACCATCTGCACTTTGGCGTGCAGTACAAGGGCAACTATGTAAATCCTGCCAACTATATTCCTATTTAACACAAAAGCCCACAACCCGTAATGGGTTGTGGGCAATCTGCCATTTAAGAGGTGTACTATGAAAAATAAGTTCTTAAAATATTTTTTGAGGGTACTCAGTTATATTTTGGTGGCAGCTGTGGCTTCTTGCCTGACGCTGTTTCTGTTTGTACCAACAACGGGAATGGAAAAACTGGTACAGTTGGAAGCGCTGATCACCCAGCGCTTTATTGGAGGGTCAGATCAGGCGCAGCTACTGGACGGCGCAGCCTATGGTATGGTCAGCGCTACCGGCGATCGGTGGAGCAGCTATATTCCAGCCAGCCAGTATCAAAATTATCTGCAGACGATGAATAATCAGTATGTGGGAATTGGTGTGACGATTTCTGCGACCGTTACGGATAATGGTATAGAGGTTCTTCGTTTGGAGGAAAATGGCGGTGCAAAGGAAGCAGGTGTTTTGCCGGGCGACTATATCTACAAAGTGAATGGTTTGCTCGCTTCAGAACTTGGAATTGATAAAGCAAAGGAAATCATTGCCGGAGATGTGGGTACCACTGTGGATATCACCGTCTTACGGGGAGAAGAAACGCACGACTATACAATCACCCGTAAAGAATTTTCTGTGACGGTAGCTTACGGTCAGATGATCGGTGAAGATATCGGCTATGTTCGCATTGAGAATTTTGACGAACGATGCGCACAGGAAACGATTGCAGCGATTGAAGGCGTTTTGCAACAAGGTGCGAAAAAGCTTGTTTTTGATGTGAGAAATAATCCCGGAGGATACAAAAGAGAACTGGTAAAAGTCCTGGATTACCTTTTGCCGGAGGGAGAAGTCTTCCACACGGTAAATTATGCAGGGAAAGAGCAAATCGATACGTCAGACGCAGCCTGTATCGATGTCCCTATGGCTGTGCTTGTCAATGCCCAAAGTTATTCTGCTGCAGAATTTTTTGCGGCGGCCTTACAGGAATATGAAAAGACGATTGTGGTAGGAGAGCAGACAGTTGGAAAAGGATATTTCCAGGAAACCTATAAACTCCTGGATGGTTCTGCAGTCAGTCTTTCTGTCGGCAAGTATTATACGCCGAAAGGGGTAAACTTGGTAGAAACCGGCGGATTAACTCCCGATCTTCCGGTGCTGGTAGACGATGAAACGGCAGCTAAGATCTATGCACAGCTTCTGCCACTGGATGAGGATCCGCAAATCGCAGAAGCCGTTGCGGTACTTGCGAAATAACGAAAACCCCCGGCGCTGGAACGTGAACAGCACCGGGGGTAAAAATATGCATAAAAAAACCGGGAATATTCCCGGAAACCTCTTGACAAGCCAGACAGATTATGGTAAAATAGCAGTCCGTACTATGGGGGATATGACCTTTTGGCAACTTTCCCCTTTTGATGGAACTATTCTATCACAGTGCGGCGCACCTGTCAAGTGGTAAGTTGTGATAATGTGACAACTTATCCGTGCGTATCAAAATATGAACAACACAGTATTTCGGCGAAAGCTGAAGAAAGGCAGTGATGAAGCATATGGCAATTGTCAAGGACCAGATGTTCGGAAAGACGATGCGTAAGTCCTACGCAAAGTATGAAGAAATTCTGCAGATGCCCAACATGCTGAAGATTCAGAAGGATTCCTACCAGTGGTTTCTGGAGGAAGGCTTGCGCGAAGTCTTCAAGGATGTAGGTACCATTACAGATTTCTCCGGCAAGCTGGAGCTGAGCTTCCTGGATTACACCATGGAGGACAAGCCCAAGTACACCATCGAGGAGTGCAAGGAACGGGATGCAACCTACGCAAAGCCCATCAAGGTTCGTGTCCGTCTGCGCAACACAGAGACTGAGGAGATCAAAGAACAGGAAATCTTTATGGGTGATTTCCCTGTGATGACCAACGGCGGTACCTTTGTGATCAATGGTGCCGAACGTGTTATCGTTTCCCAGATCGTCCGTAGCCCCGGTATGTACTACGGTCATGAAGTTGATAAATCTGATCAGCATACCTATACCGCTACCGTGATTCCTTATCGCGGCGCTTGGCTGGAGTACGAAACCGACCTGTCTGACGTATTCTGGGTTCGTATCGACAAGAACCGCAAGCTGCCCATTACTTGCTTGATCCGCGCTTTGGGTGTGGAAACTGACGAACAGATCAAGGCTATGTTCGGTGAGGATTCCCGTATCATGGCAACTCTGGAAAAGGATACATTCAAGACCAGAGAAGAGGGCCTGCTGGAAATTTACCGTCGTCTGCGTCCCGGTGAGCCTCCCACAGTGGAGACTGCAATTTCTCACCTGGAAGGCTTGCTGTTTGATGCACACCGTTATGATGTCAGCAGCGTTGGCCGTTATAAGTTCAATAAGAAGATGGACATCTGGAGCCGTATTTCCGGCCAGGAAGTTGCCGAGCCTATTGCCGATCCTATGACCGGTGAAGTGCTGGTTATGCCCGGCGAGATCATCAGCCGCGATCAGGCGCATGCGTTGAGCGCTAAGGGTGTCAATGAAGCTGTGCTGAAGGTTGGTGGCCGTAACGTTAAGGTCTTCTCCAACGGCATGGTGGATATGGCGAACTTTGTTGACTTTGATCCCAAGCAGTATGGCGTCAAAGAGAAGGTCCGCTTCAGCGTCCTGAAGGAAATGCTGGAAACTCCCGATATCGATTGGGCAGACGCAATTGCTGAGCGTATGGATGACCTGATTCCCAAGCACATCATTGTTGATGATATTATGGCTTCTATCAACTACCTTAACTGCGTGGCAGAAGGTGTTGGTGTGCCGGATGATATTGACCACCTGGGCAACCGCCGTTTGCGTTGCGTCGGCGAACTGCTGCAGAACCAGTTCCGTATTGGCTTCAGCCGCTTGGATCGTGTCATTCGTGAGCGTATGACCGTTCAGGATCTGGACACTGTTACCCCCCAGAGTCTGATCAACATCCGTCCTGTTACTGCTGTAATTAAGGAATTCTTCGGTTCTTCCCCCTTGAGCCAGTTTATGGACCAGAATAACCCCCTGGCTGAGCTGACCCATAAGCGCCGTCTGTCCGCATTGGGCCCCGGCGGCTTGAGCCGTGAGCGTGCATCCTTCGATGTTCGTGATATTCACTACACACACTATGGCCGTATGTGTCCCATTGTGTCCCCGGAAGGTCCCAACATCGGTCTGATCAACTACTTGGCTACCTTTGCCAAGATCAATGAGTACGGCTTCGTGGAAGCTCCCTACCGCAAGGTGGACAAGGCTACCGGCAAGGTTACCGAGCAGGTAGACTATATGACCGCTGACGTGGAAGACGATTTCTACATCGGTCAGGCTAACGAGCCGCTGGATGAAAACGGCTGCCTGGCAAACGAGCGTATTACTTGCCGTCACCGTAATGAGATCATCGAGGTTGACCGCAATGTGATCGATTACATTGACGTTTCTCCCCGTATGATGATCTCCATCGCAACCTCTTTCATCCCCTTCCTGCAGAACGACGACGCAAACCGTGCTTTGATGGGTGCGAACATGCAGCGTCAGGCTGTGCCTCTGCTGACCACCGAGCCTCCCATCGTGGCTACCGGTATTGAGCATGCGGCTGCAGTAGACTCTGAGGTTTGTGTGAAGTCCATTGGCGACGGTGAGATCATGGCTGTTTCTGCTGACGAGATCACTGTCAAGTACGATGACGGCGATGTGCAGACCCACAAGCTGACCAAGTTCTCCCGCAGCAATGCCGGTACTTGTATTAACCAGCGTCCCATTGTCACCGTAGGTGAGCGCGTTACTGCAAATCAGATCATTGCTGACGGTCCTTCCTGCTCCGGTGGCGAAATCGCTCTGGGTAAGAACGTGCTGATCGGCTTCGTGACCTGGGAAGGTTACAACTACGAGGACGCCATCCTCCTGAACGAGCGTTTGGTTCGTGAGGATGTATTTACCTCTATCCACATTGAAGAGCACGAGACCGAAGCCCGTGACACCAAGCTGGGACCTGAGGAAATTACCCGTGATATCCCCAATGTTGGCGAAGATACCCTGAAGGATCTGGACGAAGACGGCATCATCCGCATTGGCGCTGAAGTCCGTGCGGGCGATATCCTGGTCGGCAAGGTCACCCCCAAGGGCGAGACCGAGCTGACTGCAGAAGAGCGTCTGCTCCGCGCAATCTTCGGCGAGAAGGCCCGTGAGATGAGAGACACCTCTCTGCGTGTACCTCACGGTGAGTCCGGTATCGTCGTTGATGTAAAGGTATTTACCCGTCAGAACGGCGACGAGCTGACCCCCGGCGTCAATATGGTCGTCCGCTGCTACATCGCACAGAAGCGTAAGATCTCCGTCGGCGACAAGATGGCAGGCCGTCACGGTAACAAGGGTGTTGTTCCCCGCATCCTGCCACAGGAGGATATGCCCTTCCTGCCCGACGGTACACCTCTGGATATCGTCCTGAATCCTCTGGGCGTTCCTTCCCGAATGAATATCGGTCAGGTTCTTGAGGTCCATCTGGGCTATGC
>JAZQWQ010000186.1:0-3754 GCA_045632385.1 Faecousia sp. | reverse complement strand
ACCGCCCTGGTCGACCTTGCCCATGGTGGCGGTCTGCCACTGGACACCGGCCTGGCCAAAGACCTTGCGTACGTGGAACATAGCCTCAGCAGAAGCATCCGATGCGCCACTCTTACCACGGGCGCCGGTGTATTTGGCAATTGCGATGCCGTAGTTGAGCAAGCTGTTGTTCCGCTTGTCACAGGTTTCTGCAAAGTTGGGGTCAAAGGCATTGGTCACGTCTGCAGACAGGCAGAAGGAGTTTTCAAAGCAGCGGTTCAGGCTGCCGCCCAGGCTGTCGCAAATGTCCTGCATAAAGGTGTCGAAGGCCTGGCTCTTCATGCCGGAAACGCCTACAGAGCCGATCTCTTCCTTATCAGCCAGGATGCACACAGCGGTGTGCTTAGGAATATCCAATGCGAACATAGACTCGATCTGTGCGTAAGCGCAGACACGGTCATCGTGGCCGTAAGCGCCCAGCAGGCTTCTGTCCAGACCTACCTCACGGCACTTGCCGGCCGGTACGATGGTCAGTTCTGCAGAGCAGAAATCGTCTTCTACAATGCCGTACTTTTCGTTCAGCAGCTTCATAATGTGCAGCTTCACCAGATCACTGCCTTCGCCCTGCAGAGGCTCAGTACCCAGGATCACATTCGGCTGCTCTGCCACGATGCCCTCAGCCAAGGGCCTCTTCATCTGATCGGCAGACAGGTGGATCAAAAGGTCAGAAACCACCAATACGGGATCGTTATCGTCTTCACCGATGGTGACGGTTACTTTTGTGCCGTCAGCCTTGCATACAACACCGTGAATGGCCAGCGCTACAGTGGGCCACTGGTACTTCTTGATGCCGCCGTAGTAATGGGTCTTGAAGTAGACGATCTCGCTGTCCTCATACATGGGGTTGGGCTTTAAGTCCATACGGGGGGAGTCAGTGTGGGCGGCGCAGATGTTCGCACCTTCGTTGATGGACTCGCTGCCAATCACAGCCAGCATAATGCTCTTATCCCGGTTGTTGCGATAAACTTTGTCGCCGGGCTGCAGCTTCATACCGGGCTGCAAAGCTTTAAAGCCCTGCTTTTCGGCTTCTGCAACGGTCCAAGTGGTTGCTTCGCGCTCGGTCTTGCAAGCATCCATAAAAGCAGCATAGCGCTTGCAGTAATCGTTCATAGCCTTGCGCTGTTCGTCGGTCATTGCGGCATAGCCGTTTTTGGGTGCGCTGAGCAAGGAATTACGTAATTCTTCATTAGTCATAGTGTTTATCTCCTTTTTAGGGAATTTATAATGTTATTATATCCAAATTCTTCAGAAAGACAAGACATTTGTTCTGAAAAGCCTCCACAGTTTCGCTGTTGTCCAGGGTGTAGTCACATAGCCTGGAAAAGTCTTCGTTGGAGGGCTGGGCAGAAATCCGCTGTTGGGCGTATTCTTGGGAAATTTCATCCCGCTGCATCAGCCGGGAAACGCGATCTTCTATGGGGGCTGTCACCGCAACGGTCACATCACAAACCTTGTCCAGGCCACTTTCAAACAGCCCAATGGCATCAATGGCCGCAAGCTTTGGCTTAGGGTCAAGCTGCTGCAAAACCGCATCATATACCGCCTTGTGGGTGATATCATTTAAGTCCTGCAAGGCCTTTTTGTCGGCAAACACCATTGCGCCCAGCTGCTTTCGCTGCAGCGCACCATTCTGCACCACGCCGGGAAACCTTGCTTCAATGTTTGTAAGTAAGGTTTTGTCCGTCAATAACAGTTCGTGATACAGCTTGTCGCAATCAATCACCAAACCGCCGTGTTCTTCAATCAGGTCAAGCAGGGTGGTTTTTCCACAGCCGGTGCCGCCGGTAATTCCAAGGATAAGGCCCCTTTGTGTAAAGGGGGCTGTCAGCGAAGCTGACTGGGGGATTGTAGTGTTTCGTTTCATAACAACCCCTCCGTCCCTTCGGGACACCTCCCCTTACACAGGGGAGGCAATTCTGCCTCCCCATCGATGATTTGGAAAGCAGCGGCTTTTTTCAGCCTGTTTTGTACCGCATATGCTACACCGCCGCCCACAGGACACCGGGCATATACCTTGTGTACCTTGGGGTCATCCAGTTGCCGCAGGGCATCAAAAAGACCTGCCGACAAAGAGGAAACATCGGCTTCCAAACCGTAGGAAAGAGGATCATAGCCGGCATACAGCGGCAATTCTTCTTCGAAGCAAAGCACCCGGTCACCGGCGGTATAATGCCGACGGATATATTCTGCCGCCTTTTCCCGGCTGCCGGACACGATGACTACCTGACACTGGGGGGCATAATGCTTATACTTCATACCCGGGGCTTTTACCACCGCATCTTTGTCAATCTGGGCAGTGACAGCCTTATCCACAACCAATTTACCCAAAACCTCCTGCAGCTGTTCCGGGGTAACACCGCCGGGACGGAGCAGGCGAGGGGCATCTTCCGTCAAGTCCACAATGGTGGATTCCACACCCACACGACAAGGACCACCGTCTACGATCATAGGGATTTTTCCCTTGTGGTCGTTCAGTACGTGCTGGGCGGTGGTGGTGGAGGGTTTTCCGGAAATGTTGGCTGACGGCGCAGCGATGGGGACACCGGCAAGGGCAATAATTTGCCGGGTGATTTCACTGTCCGGACAGCGGACAGCCACAGTAGGCAGACCTGCCGTGGTACATTTGGGAACAATGTCCTTGGCTTGCAGTACTATGGTCAAAGGGCCGGGCCAAAATTTTTCTGCCAGCCGGTAAGCGCTTTCCGGGATGTGGTGACAGAGGGTTTCCAGGTCTTTGGGGTCTGCAATGTGCAAGATCAGGGGGTTATCTTGGGGACGACCCTTAGCTTCAAAGATCTTTGCCACAGCTTCCGGGTTCAAGCCGTCTGCGCCCAGACCGTAAACCGTTTCTGTAGGCAGCGCAACCAAATGACCTTGCTTAAGCAGCTCTGCGGCCTTTTCAGCGCACCCGGGCATATTTGCATCCATTACAACCGTATCCATCACGCACCTCCTTACTACATTTTTTGGTATTATACCACAGAAAAAGAAAAGGAGCAACCGTCTTGCGACAGTTGCTCCAAATTTTTAGGAAAAATTAAGCAGTGGGCTGGTTTGCAGCTTCAATGATCTGCACGAACTTCTCGGGAACCAGGGAAGCGCCACCGATCAGGCCGCCGTCAATATCGGGCTGAGCCAACAGCTCGAAAGCGTTCTTCTCGTTCATGCTGCCGCCGTACAGAATGGAGATTGCACGAGCGTTCTTGGAAGCGTACAGCTTGCGGATAACACCACGGATGTTCTCACAAACCTCCTGAGCCTGCTCGGGAGTAGCGGTCTTGCCGGTGCCGATGGCCCAGATGGGCTCGTAAGCGATAACCACCTTGCGAATCTTCTCGGCGGGTACACCCTGCAGACCCAGCTTGATCTGCATAGCGATCCACTCACCGGTGATGTCAGCTTCGCGCTGCTCCAGGCTTTCACCGCAGCACATAATGGGGGTCAGGCCGGCATCCAGCGCAGCCAGAACCTTTGCATTGACGTCTGCATCGGTCTCGCCCATAGCACGACGCTCGGAGTGGCCGATAATTACGTACTTGCAGCCGGCATCTACCAACATATTGGTAGCAATCTCGCCGGTGTAAGCACCGCTTGCATTTGCGTTGCAGTTTTCTGCGCCGATACCTACACGGGTCTCACGCATAGCGCGGACAGCGGCAGGAATACAAACAGCAGGAACACACAGGGCAACGTCGCACCAACGACCCTTAGGCAT
>JAZQWQ010000185.1:0-20266 GCA_045632385.1 Faecousia sp. | reverse complement strand
CTTATTAGACAAAGTCTGTACCTGGGGCAGTTTCTTGGCGCGCTCCAGGTTTTCTGCAGAGATGTAATAGATTTTCTCCTGTCCCTCTGCCATTGCTTCCACGTACTGCTTCAGGCTGATCAGCTTTTCTTCCCGGTTACTGTGGAACATCAGCAGATCCTGTGTTGCTTCTTTATGGGCGCCATACTGGGCGACAGTGCCGTACTTCAGCTGACGAGCAAAGGCGGCATAGAACTCCAGATACTTATCGGTTTCCTGCTCCTGCATAGAAAGCAGTGCGGCTTTGATCTTCTTCTCGATATTCTTGGCAATCAGGGTCAGCTGACGGTTATGCTGCAGCATTTCACGACTGATATTCAAGGACAGATCCTGGCTGTCCACCACACCACGGACAAAACGGAAATGCTCCGGAAGCAGATCTTCGCAGTTTTCCATAATCAGGACACCGGAAGAATACAGCTGCAAGCCGGATCTATAATCCTTGGTGTAGAAATCGTAGGGAGCCTTGCCGGGGATATATAACAGCGCCTTATAAGAAACCGTACCCTCTGCACTGAAGTGGATGGTCTGCAGGGGCTTATTATAGTCAAAGAATTTCTCCCGGTAGAAGCTTTCGTATTCCGCCTCAGTCACATCCTTTTTGCTCCGCTGCCACAAAGGCACCATAGAGTTCAGGGTTTCCACCTCGGTGTAGCTTTCGTACTCCGGCTTATCCTCAGGGCTGCCCTCTTTGATCCGTGACTTGGTCACTGCCATCCGGATGGGGTAGCGAATGTAGTCAGAATACTTTTTCACCAGGCTGCGCAGCTCATACTCTTCCAGGAAGCGGGAGAATTTCTCCTCGTCCGTATCGTCCTTAATGGTCATGATCACATCTGTGCCGGGATAATCACGCTCTGCTTCCTCGATAGTATAGCCGTCAGCGCCGTCAGAAACCCACTTCCAGGCAGTGTCCTCGCCATACTTCTTGGAAATTACCGTCACCGTGGAAGCCACCATAAAGGCCGCATAGAAGCCCACACCAAACTGACCGATAATGTCGATATCCTCGGTCTTTTCCATATTCTGCTTAAAACCCAGAGAACCGGACTTGGCAATGGTGCCCAGGTTTTCTTCCATCTCCTCCCGGGTCATACCGATGCCGTTATCCGACACGGTCAAAGTGCCCTCGCCCCGGGTCAGGGTAATGGCAAAATCATCCCGGTTAATGCCCACCTTATCATCGGTCAGGGCTGTGTAAGCCAGCTTGTCCATTGCATCAGAGGCATTGGAAATGATCTCACGGAGAAAGATCTCCTGGTGGGTATAGATAGAGTTGATCATCATATCCAGCAAACGCTTGGACTCGGCTTTGAATTGTTTTTTACGCATAGTTCGCATCTCCTTTTTAGCACTCTTATTGTGTGAGTGCTAATATTATACCGCAGATTCCTAAAAAAGCAACCCCAGAAAGGAAAAATTTTTCATTTATTCATAATTGAAAAGGCGGATTTGACTTGATTATTCTTTAGTTTGTGGTAGAATTAGAATGAAATATTATGTGCCTGTGCCGTGGAGGATGTGGCAAGCTTTTGGGGCTTGTGTTTCTGCTCGGTGAAAGAAAAGGAGTTTATTATGATTACTGTTAACAACTTAGGTATGCAATTTGGCGGTCAGTGGCTGTTCCAGCACGTGGATCTGCAGTTCCTGCCCGGCAACTGTTACGGCATCATCGGTGCCAACGGCGCCGGTAAGTCCACTTTCCTGCGACTGCTCACTGGTGAATTGGAGTCCACCTCCGGTGACATCTCCATCGATCCGGAGAAGCGTGTTTCCGTCCTGAAGCAAAATCAGAACGCTTACGACGAATACACCATTATGGACACCGTCATTATGGGTAACCAGCGTCTTTACGACATTATGAAAGAAAAGGACGCTATTTACGAAAAGCCTGATTTTTCTGACGCAGATGGCATCCGTGCTTCTGAGCTGGAAATGGAATTTGCGGAAATGAACGGCTGGGAAGCTGAGTCCGACGCGTCCAGACTGCTGCAGGGTCTGGGTATCGGCACAGAAATGCACTACGATATGATGGGCACTACCGACCCCCGTCTGAAAGTGAAAGTATTGCTGGCCCAGGCGCTGTTCGGCAACCCTGACATTGTTATGTTGGACGAGCCTACCAACAACCTGGACATTGAAGCCATCAACTGGCTGGAGGACTTCCTGCTGGACTTCCCCGGCATGGTCATTGCTGTGTCCCACGACCGTCACTTCCTGAACACTGTCTGCACCCACACTGTAGACATTGACTACGGCAAGATCAAGATGTACGTCGGTAACTACGACTTCTGGTACGAGTCTTCTCAGCTGGTGCAGGCTATGATCCGCAACAAAAACAAGAAGAACCAGGAAAAGATTGAAGAACTGCATCTGTTTATTCAGCGTTTCTCCGCTAACAAAAGTAAGGCAAAGCAGGCGACCGCCCGTAGAAAGTTGCTGGACAAGCTGACCGTGGAAGAAATGCCCTGTTCTACCCGTCGCTATCCCTTCGTTGGCTTTATGCCGGAGCGTGAGCTGGGTAAGGACATTCTGACTGTTAACGATGTGTCTGTGACCATCGACGGTGTGAAGCTGCTGGACAAGGTCTATTTCTCCGTTGGCAAGAACGATAAGATCGCATTCGTTGGTGAAAACGAGCTGGCACAGACTGCACTGTTTAAGGTGCTGATGGGCGAACTGGAGCCGGACGAGGGTTCTATCAAGTGGGGTATCTCCACCTCCCGCAGCTATCTGCCCAAGGACAACACCGAATACTTCGAGGGCAACTCTATGGAGCTGGTGGACTGGCTGCGTCAGTACTCCGTCAAGAAAGACGATGTGTATCTGCGTGGCTTCCTGGGTCGTATGCTCTTCGGTAATGACGACGTATTTAAGCAGGTAAATGTGCTGTCCGGTGGTGAAAAGGTACGTTGTATGCTCTCTAAGATGATGCTTAGCGGTGCAAACGTGGTGCTCCTTGACCAGCCTACCAACCACCTGGATATGGAGTCTATTCAGGCAGTGAATAAGGGTCTGGAAGCCTTTACCGGTGTTGTGCTGCTGGCCTCCCATGACCACGAGCTGCTGACTTCTACCTGTAACCGTGTGATTGCCTTCCAGCCTGACGGCACCATCGTAGACCGCTACGGCACTTACGATGACTATCTGGAATGGGTAGCGCAACAAAAGGAGAACAACTAAGATGAAAAAAATTCTGGAACTGATTACCGGAAAGATGGAGCAGGCCTTTGTTGATGCCGGCTACGAAGCCAGCTACGGCAAGGTGACTGTTTCCAACCGTCCGGACTTGTGTGAATATCAGTGCAACGGCGCTTTGGCTGCTGCTAAGGCATATAAGTGCGCCCCCATTCAAATTGCAAATGCGGTGGCAGAAAAGCTGGACAAGCAGGACTTTTCTATGATCGAGGCAGTTATGCCCGGCTTTTTAAACCTGAAGCTGTCTGACAGCTTCCTGCAGGATTACCTGGAGCAGATGCGCAACGCTGAAGATTTCGGCACCCAAAAGACCGGCACCGGAAAGACCGTGGTTGTGGACTACGGTGGACCCAACGTTGCCAAGCCTCTGCACATTGGTCACCTGCGCTCTGCCATTATCGGTGAGAGCCTGAAGCGGCTGTACAAGTTCTTCGGCTACAACACCATTGGCGACATTCACCTGGGCGACTGGGGCTTGCAGATGGGTCTGATCATTGCAGAACTGCAGGAGCGTCAGCCGGATCTTTGCTACTTTGACGAAAACTATACCGGGGAATATCCGGCTGAAGCACCCTTTACCATTGCCGAACTGGAAGAGATCTACCCGGCTGCTGCAGCCAAGAAAAAGGAAGATGAGGTCTTTGCCGAAAAGGCGCACACAGCAACCTTTGAACTGCAAAACGGCAGACCCGGTTACCGCGCCATCTGGCAGCACATTATGAATATTTCCGTGGCTGACCTGAAGCGCAACTACAACAACCTGGACGTACATTTTGAAGCCTGGCTGGGCGAAAGCGATGCTGACCCCTACATTCCGGCTTTGATTGAAGATATGAAGACCAAGGGCCTTGCGGTACAATCCGAGGGCGCATGGGTCATTCCTGTCGCTGAGGAAACCGACAAAAAGGAGATTCCCCCCTGTATCCTGGTAAAATCCGACGGCTCTGCCATTTATGCCACCACCGATTTGGCAACCATGGTGCAGCGTATGCAGGACTGGAAACCGGACAAGATGCACTATGTTACCGACAAGCGGCAGGGTCTGCACTTTGAGCAGATCTTCCGGGCTGCCAAGAAAAGCGGCATCGTTCCGGAAAGCACCCAGCTGGAGCACTTGGGCTTTGGCACGATGAACGGCACCGACGGCAAGCCCTTTAAGACCCGTGACGGCGGTGTAATGCGTCTGGAGCAACTGATTGCAGATATGACAAACTTTGTCCGTCAGAAGGTTGTGGAGAACAAGATCGTGTCTGAGGATGCTGTGGAGGAGACCACACAGAAGATTGCTATGGCAGCGCTGAAGTATGGCGACCTGAGCAACCAGCCTACCAAGGACTATGTATTCGATATGGATCGCTTTGCCGCATTCGAAGGCAATACCGGACCTTATATCCTCTACACCATCGTCCGTATCAAGTCCATTTTGGCCAAGTACGGCGCTTGGGAGAATCTGCCCATTGCGCCGGCAGCTAATGTATATGCCAAGGATCTGATGCTGTGCATCACCAAGCTTGCGCCCAATTTGGAAGCAGCACTGGCCAGCGCTGCGCCCAATATGATCTGTGCGTATATTTATGAACTGGCTGGCTGTGTCAACAAGTTCTATCACGAGACCCGTATTCTGACGGAAGAGGATAAGACTTTGCAGGCTGGCTACATTGCCCTGATCGCACTGGCAAAGAACGTGCTGGAAACCTGCATTTCCCTGTTGGGCTTCTCTGCCCCAGATAAGATGTAAATGTAGGCGTAAAAAAGAGGCTGAAAAAAACATTTCGTTTTTTCAGCCTCTTTTTATTTGTTTTTTATTCTACAACCAGGTTGTACTGAATGGAAGTGACCACATCATTCTCCAGAATGATGGTCAGCTTGCCGTTGCCGTCCTTGATATCGTAGGAGTTGGTGCCGTTGAAGTTTTCTGCGCCGTAAGCGGCATCCACGTCTGCCTTGGCAGAACCAATGTAAATGCCCTCGGGCGTGGTTACGGTATCATCTGCGAACCACCAGCCGTACACGAAGTCCTCCTCGCCCTGGGGATAAGTCTCCAGGTAGAAGCTGCCGTAGTAATAGGACTTGTCCAAGCCCTCAAATGCGCAGCTGGCAGACTCAGTATATTTCATAGGCTCGCCCAGTTTTTCAATAATGGGCGCTGCGGGGTCAGACAACTTCATCTCCACACCCTTGTAGGTGAAGGAGAATTTGCTGGTAGCGTCTACCTTGCCGGGGTTGTTGCCGCCCTGTTCCTCGGTAGTGGTGCTGCCGCAGGCAGCGAAACAGAACATCAGGCAAATTGCCAACGCAAATGCAATTATCTTTTTCATAGTCCCTCCAAAATTTTCTTTCTTTCGTGATAGGTGTTGCACTTTTCCGCCCAGCTTGAAGCAATGGGTGCTTCCTGCCGGCGGTCAGGTACATTCAAATCCTTTTGCAAAATGTTACCAAACCATTTTGATGCCTTTTCTGCGCCGTACACATTCAGGTGCAGACCGGTATCGTAGGTATCGGTTTGCCAATCAATGCCGATCTCCTCCTGGAAGTCCAGCATATTGATATAGGTCAGGCCATTTTCCTTTGCATACGCTTCCACCTGGGCATCCCACTGCTCCCACCAGACAGGTGACAGCGCCGGAGCTTTGATGAGCACAAGCTTTGTCCCCTTTTCTTTGCACAACTGGGTCATTTTTTCCAGGTAGTACCAGCTATTCTCCCCCAGGGTGTAATCTGCCAGGGGACGCTCCACGTGCTCGTCCGTAAGGGGTTTGACGCCGGTCTGCATCAGGTAGCCGTTGTCAGAAACAGCATCCCGCTTCAGCCAGTAGGTAAAATCATCAGGAGTCAGCTGTGGCCAGCGATCGTGATACCGCAGGATGGGGAAAATATAGCTAAACTCTGCTTCCTTTTCCTTTTCCTCCTGGGTCATAGAAGCTTGAATTGCATTCCATTTGGACATAGACCACCGCATACCGTCTAAGGTCATACGGTTATACGCTTCCCGCTGACTCTGCGCTCCCGTGCTTTTGGGCGTGTCATATTTCATAGACAGCACATTGAACACCATGACCTTTGGGGTCTCATACCGGAAGGTCTCTTCCATCAAATAATAAGACTGCCAAATCAGCTGCTGGGCGCTGCCACGGATATAAGAAGTAATGCCGTATTCCTCCCACAAGGTAATGGGCGAAAAGTTTTCGTAAACCTCACAGTCACCAATGAAGATAACATCATTATTCCCGGCATTTTCATAATATTCGCCAATGAGCGCGCCCTCTTTGGTGTTATCCATATATTTGGGCATCAACAGCGCCTGCAAAAAGCCTAAGAGGATCACGCAAACCAGCAACACGGAGGTCAAAACAATCATTCTCTTTTTCATATTGCCCTCCTAGAACTGGTTATAGATAAAGTTACTTGCATTATAACCAATGCCGTAACTACCCATAAGCAGAACGATCACAAACAGGATAAACAAGAGGCTATACCGCAAAGCCGGCTTTGTCCACAGCATTTCCCGGACACTGCCCTTTTTCTCCTGAAATACGCTCACCGCAAACATAAGCGCAATGCCGCAGCCGATAATAATGTAATCCAAGCCGGTCAAGCCAAGTTTTAGCATTGTGCCATCCCATAGAATGTGGAAATTAAAGGTGGTAACCAAACTTCCCATCCGGGAGAAATACTGCCCCACATTGGGGAACAGATCCACAATGCGGATCAGGTTCATCAGGATAAACATCCGTAGCATTTCAAATGCACCGTAGCCCTTGGTCTCTTTTAAGCCGGGAAAACGGTTGTGGAACTTTTCGTAAAGGGGCGCAAGCTCCTCAGAAACCACGATCACAAAGCAGTTAAGCATTCCCCACAGCACAAAGTTCGGGGTAATGCCGTGCCAGATGCCGGTAACAAACCAAGTGGCTATGGAAGCCACATACACCGGCAGGCGCTTGCCGAAATTACCATACTTTTCCCGGGCAGATTTGCTCAGCTTCAGCATCGGCTGACTGACGGAAATGGGATAGAAAATGTATCCTTTCATCCATTCGCCCAGGGTAATGTGCCAGCGGCGCCAGTACTCAGCAATATTCTTAGAGAAGAACGGACGAATGAAGTTCTCCTGCAGGTTAATTCCCAAAGCCTGGGAAATACCCATAGCCATATCGATACCGCCGGTAAAGTCGGCATAGATCTGCACAGCGTAAAAAACCGTCAGCAAGAAAAAGCCAACACCGGTATATTCCGGCGCTTTCAAAGCAATGACAGCTGCAGCAATACGATCTGCGATCACCAGCTTTTTAAAAAAGCCCCACAAAAGCCGCTGCAAGCCAAAGGACAGCTCCTTGCCATCGAAGGGCTTACCCGCACAAAGCTGGGGCGCAAGGTCTGAAAACTTGCTGATAGGACCTTGGATCAATTGGGGAAAATAGGACACAAACAGCGCAAGCTTGAAAAAATTCTTTTCCGCTTTCACTGTGCCCCGGTACACATCCACCACATAACCAACACTTTGGAACATATAGAAGGAGATACCCAAAGGCAGACCCAGGGTCAGGAAGGTCAGCGTGCCGCCCTGTGCCAAAGTGCGGAAAGGTTCTGCCAGGCAGAACTTACAAACCGCCAAAACCGCAAAATTGAGAACCACACACACCAGCATGGCAATCTTGTTGCGGCTTTTTACCTTGCTTTTATATTCTTTTTTCTCTTCTCTTGACAGTGTCTGCTTGTTTTCGGCCAGGTATGTATCCTGCTTTTCCAAGGCTTTTGCCATAACGTGCGTCGCAAGATACGTAGAAACCGTTGTCAGCAGGATAAAACCCAAATAGGCCACCCCTGCAAACAGGTAAAACACGTAGCTACTTAGCAGCAGGAATACCCAGCGGCACTTTTGGGGCAACAGGTAGTAACCCAAAAGCACCACAGCGGCAAACAATAGAAAACTTACGGTCGTAAATTGCATATTACTCTTCCATCAGTCGTTCCACCAGGGCATACAGGGCCTGGGCGGAGTTGAAGTTTTCGGGAGTCAGTTCCACAGCCGGAATCTGCACGTCAAACTCAGCGTCGATTTCTGCCACGATGGTGACGATATCAAAAGAATCCAGCACCTTGTTATCGATGAGGCCGGTTTCGGTTTCAAAATTCACCTCGGGGTGCAGTTCATTCAAAATATCCAGTAATGCTTCCATAATTTATCTCCTTTATTTTGCCAAATATAGCGTTTTCAGACCGTTGCGGTCAATTTTTCCATTGGGGGTCAGGGGTAGCGCATCCAACTGCCGGGTTACATTGGGAACCATATACCGGGGCAGCTTGCCCTTGATATAAGCAGTCAGCTCTGCTACCTCGATGTCACCGGTGTAATACAGGACAATTTTCTTCTTCTCATTGTCGAAAATACAGCAAGCACTGCGAACCTGGGGGTGCATATTCACAATCACTTCGATTTCGCCCAGCTCAATACGGTGACCCATATGCTTGATCTGGTAGTCCTTACGACCGGCAAATTCCAATTCGCCGCGAGCGTTCAGCTTGCCCAAATCGCCGGTGCGATAGATCAGCTCCGGATACAGGGTATTCAGGGGATTTTGGACAAAGGCCTCCTTGGTCTTCTCCTCGTTGCGGTAGTAGCCCAGGGTCAACCGGGTACCACGAACGCAAATTTCGCCCTGCTCGCCCACAGGAGGCACTTGATTATTTTCGTCCAGCAGGATGATCTCCGTGTTTGCAAAGGGTCTGCCAATGGGCAACGTTTCCTCTTCGCTAAACTCCCGGTCTACCTCATAATAACAGCAGATACCGGTGGTTTCTGTGGGGCCATAGAGGTTAATGAACCGGGCTTCCGGCAATGCTGCCCGCCACAACTTAAACTGCTTGATGGGGAATACCTCGCTGGCAAAAGCGATCAGCCGCAAATATTCCGGCTTCACCGTTTCAAAAACACGGAAAGAGGAGATCATCGTCAGGGCAGATACCACCCAGCACAATGTGTTAATCTTGTATTCATTGAGGAATTCCACCAATTTGATGGGGAACATAAACAGCTGCTTGGGAATCAAAATCGTGGTTGCGCCATACTTAAGCGTTGGAATGACCTCTTTCAGGTAGGCATCAAAATACAAAGGTGTCTGATTGCCGAACACGGTGTTTTCATCAAACTTCAGCACATCGCACAAATGCTCCACATAATCGATCACGCTGCGATGGCAGGCCATAACACCTTTGGGAATACCGGTAGAACCGGAGGTAAAGACGATATAAATGGGGTCAATGTCCAGCTGCTTGTCCCGGATATCTGCAAGGGCTGCTTCGTTAATCTCCTGACGAAGCATATCGTCATAACGATAACAAACACCCTGATAAGCCAGTTCCTTGGCGATTGCTTCCGTAGTTTCATCGCAAATCAGCGCACCAGGCTCCAGGGTTTTGAAGATCAGCTCAATTCTGTGCCGGGGCATTTCATCATCCAGCGGCACATAGTAGCAACCGGCATACATCGTGCCGAAAAAGGCCGTCAGGGTGGTGGGGTGCTTCTTCATAAATACCACCACCGGCTTTTTGTAGAAACCTGCCTGCTTTAGGAAAGAGCCGATGCGCCGTGCGCGGTCATAGACCTCTGCGAAGGTAAGACCCATTTCCTCGTTGGCAAATGCCACCTTGTCGGGGCATTTGGTCACCGTTTGCTCTAAATACTGTAAAATGTTTGTTTTCATAAGAACACTCTCTTTATCGGGTAATCAAGCAGGCATATTCCTGCTTCAAAGGCTTTCCACAAAGCAGCACAGACTGCTGGGCAAGCACTTCCAGTTCATCAATAAAGCCGGCGCCGATCTCAGCATCCCGCTTGATCAGGGACAGTTCTGTACAGCCTAGGATGATCACTTGCGCGCCCTGGTCGCGCAAATTCTTTGCTGCTGCGTGGAAGCGCGGCATCTCCGCCGGCTTGCCAGCCTTTACATTGTGAAAAATCAGGTGCATCACATTTGCCTGATTCTCTGCATCCGGAACCACCGGAGTCAGCCCCTGGGCGATCAGCTCCTGATGGAACAGGCCGGATTGAATCGTTCCGTCCGTTGCCATAATGCCCACGCAGCTGATGCCATTTTCTTTCAGATGACGTACTGTTTCCCGGACACCATTGATCATTGGTGTCGAAACCTGACACTTTAACGCATCCAGAAAATAGTGGGCGGTCACGCAGGGAATGGCGATATAATCTGCACCCTGCTGCCCCAAAGCATTGCCAAAGGAGACCATTTGGGGCAAGGGATTTTCCTTTTGATTGTCAAGAATATAGGCTGTTCTGTCCGGAATGAAGGGCATATTATACACCAGCATCGGCAGATGCTCCTGATCTGCTTCCACATCCGTCATATCGATGACCAGCTTCATAAAATGCGCCGTTGCCATAGGACCCAGGCCGCCAATCACACCCAGGACCTTTTTGTTTTCTATCATCTATCGTACCTCAGGGCTTTGCAGCCATAATCTTAGGATCATTCCAGGGAAGCGTGCTGGCCGGCAAATTCTCGGTAGGTGTTGCCGGGTACAGGCTCTTATCCCGGTTAAAACAGTTTTTGCAGGATTTGGAGAAAGCATCCAGCTTTGCATCGGTAACGAGGCAAAGGTAGCGAGACCATACATTATCGTAGTGGTAATAGGTCTTGCCGCCGTCGATGCTGACCATCAGCCAGTAGTGGTTGGAGTCCTCGGGGAAGTTCTTGACTTTCTTTACATCAATGGTGGGGATATTCAGCCGTTCCAGCATCAGCTTTTGAATGGCAAAGAACCAGAAGCAATCGCCTTTCTTTACATCCAGGAACTCATAAGCGGTCTGCAGATAGTCTGTCCGGTCCGGTGCAGAACCATAGATCAGATGGTCGCCACGGTGAGTCCAGACGTAAACCGCCTCCACCTTTTCCCGGTCGGTCATATCATCTGTAATAAACTGATCCAAAATAGCATCCACACGGGCATAGATAACATCCGGCTCTACATAATTGTCGGGCTTTTTCTGCACCGTCAGCTTCATAGTTGCCGTGGTTTTGTTGTCGGCATGGTCGGTTGCGGTGTAGGTAACCGTGTAGGTTCCGACAGTAGAGAGGTCGACCTTGGAGCTGTCAATGTCCAGGGTGGGGTTCTCATCCAGGTTATCCGTAACGACAACACCGGTCTTGTAAGAAACAGCATCGCCTAAATAGACAACCTTATTGGCAACGCCGGTAATTACCGGGGCTTCCTTATCGGCAATGATGGTCACATTGCACTGCACCTGGGTGGTGTTGCCGCCGGCATCGGTCAGAGTCACGGTCACCTGCTGGGCTGTGCTGACATTCACATCCAACTTCGGAGATACACTTGCCTTGACTTCGGTAGCATCCTGCAGACCTTCCACCAGATCCTCGGCTTTCAGGTTTTCCGGATTATACAGCGTCACATCCTTGCCCTGGGCAACCGGGGCTACCGTATCCACAATCCGCAGCCAGGAATTAAATTGTCTGTCCCCTACCTGGATCTGCACCGGGTAGTTTCCGGGAACAGTCATAGAAACAGCGCTCATATCAGTAATGAACTCTGCCCTATTCCGTTCCGTGCCCTCGTTCTTGGGTAAAAAGTCTTTTGCCTGGGGCAGCTGGCTACCAGCCTCGAAGGTCAGGACATCATAATATTCCACTTTCCAGCTGTCCACCCAAAGGGGCACTCCAATCAAAATTGCAGCTGCCAAAAGCAGCACAACTACAACACAGCCGATATTGCCGGAATTTCTTCTCTTTCTTCTAGCCATAATTGCTCCTATCTGCCGCAAAAGCGCAGCGTCGTCATCTCATAGAATCTCAACATAAATTATACCGCTTTACCCAGAGAAAATCAAGTGTTCCCATTATTTTTCTAAGGTATTTCTTTCCAAAGCGGTAAGTTTAGAAATCTTCTGCATATTTTTTACCTCCTTGGCAAACAATACCTGCGGACACAAAATACAGGAGGTTAGAAAAATGATGTTCCGAACCCGTTTTATCTGCCTGTTGATGGCAGTTGCATGCCTTGCTTCCCTTGGCAGTGTTGCACTGGCAGCCAATGTGGATTGCGATGCCACCTATTGTTTCACCCCGGATGATTTTTCTCAGGAGGATGTTGTCACCGGAATTTGTATCACCCAGCTGCCCGATGCCCAGGCCGGCACTGTGTTTTTGGGTAACCGGGTCATCCGTCAGGGAGATATTCTCACAGCTGAACAAGTCAGTCAGATGACCTTCTCTCCCCTGCGTACAGAGGAAGACCGGGATGCTGTTGTGACGTATCTGCCCATTTACGATAACCGGGTAGAAAAAAGCGCAACGATGACCATTTCCATCCGTGGCAAGGAGGACAAGGCTCCTGTCGCGCAGGATTTCGCTATGGAGACCTACAAAAATCTGCCCAACCAAGGTGTCCTGAAAGCCACAGATCCGGAAAACGAAAATTTGACTTATACCTTGGTACGTCAGCCGAAGCGCGGTGAAGTTCTGCTGGCCGCTGACGGCAGTTTCACCTATACCCCCAAGAAAAATAAGGTTGGTGTTGACTCCTTCACCTACACTGCCGCTGATCCTGCCGGCAATGTATCCCGGGAGGCTACTGTCACCATTCAAATTCTCAAGCCCACAGACAGCAAGCAGTATACCGATACTGTGGGCAAGCCCTGTCAGTTTGCCGCAGAGTGGATGCGAAATACCGGGCTGTTTGTCGGTGAAAAGCTGGGTGGACAGGACTGCTTCCAGCCGGACAAGGAAGTCAGCCGCGGGCAGTTCTTGGCTATGCTGGTAGACGTTTTGGATATTCCTATGGAGGAAATGTCCTATGAGGCTGTCCCTGAGGACACCCCGGATTGGCTGAAGCCCTATCTGGCTGCTGCAATGCGTGCCGGCATTACAGCCGGTCTTCCCGACAACAAAACAACCTCTTTTGAAGCAGACAACGCTGTTTTGGAGGGTGAAGTTGCCGTGATGGTGCAAAATGCGCTGGATCTGCCGGTTTTGGTCAGCAGCGAGGAGGGCGATACCGAAATTCCTGTCTGGGCTGAAGCCGCCATTGCTGCTATGGCCGATAACGGCATTGCTTTGACCGCTTTGGACACAATGACCCGTGGTGAGGCAGCTGAGTTGTTGTATCAGATTTCCAAGCTGGCTGCCGACGCACCCGGTATGACCGTCATCCGTATGCAGCAATAAAAAAGCCACGCAGCTAAAGCCTCCCTTGTGCAAAGGGAGGTGGCTGCCGATAGGCAGACGGAGGGATTGTAACGCATCGATAGACTACAATCCCCCAGTCAAAAATCAAAGATTTTTGCCAGCCCCCTTTACACAAGGGGGCCTTTGTAAGGAAAGAGGCTAACCATTTGGTTAGCCTCTTTGCATTATAAGTATTTCTTGAGGGGTGTCTTTTGCAGCAGTGCAAACAGCACTACCAAAATTACGGCATCCGGCAGCATATAAGCGCCATTATAGAGCGCCGAATACAGCCAGGGTGTTGTCATGGTCATACCAAAAAACTGCTCCGGCATATATTCTGCCCAAATGGTAGCACCCACTACATAATGCACCAGGAAACGGGCTGTGCAGGATGCGATGGTCGCCAGGTAGAACTTGCCCTTGAACAGACCTGCAAGTCCCAACACACCGTAGGCGATAAGAAAATCGCCTAAAATACTTTGCCAGCCGATGGCAATGCCGCCCTCAAAAAGGGTCTGCAGAACCGCGTGGGCGCAGCTGACCAGCATACCCGGACCAAAGCCCCACCGAACGCAGAACAGGACTATGGGGAACATTGCCAGATCCACACTGCCGCCCCAGGGCAGCTTGTACAGCGGCAGAAAGCTTAAGATTTCTGCCAGGGCGATCATAATTGCGCCCTCGCACAAGGCAATAAGCCTGTGATGCCGGTTGATAACGCGTTTTGTTTTGTTTTCCATAAAGATTCTCCTTCTTTGGGTTTCCCCTTAAAATAAAATTAGATCACATTACAGCCGTCTAGGTGCAATGTGATCCAAGAGAATCTCCATATATGCATCTTTTCCTACGACGGTACTGACCGTATCAGGTTCACGGATCAAGGCTACAAAGCCTAATCTCAGCCGGTGCACCGGCTCTCCGAAGACGTATTGTTTTGCAATCTATTGATATTATACTCCAAAAAACTTTCTTGTCAAGCCATTTGCAGCGCTAATTCGTGACCGCCCAAAATATGGAAATGCAAATGACCTACCGTTTGCCCTGCATCCGGGCCGCAGTTAGAAACTACCCGGTAGCCATTGACCAGGCCCTCCTGCTCGGCAATGTGGGCGATTGTGGCAAAAATATGGGCTACCACCTGGGCATTTTCTTCATTGAGCTCTGCAACGGAAGCAATATGGGTCTTGGGAATTACCAAAATATGGGTAGGGGCTTGGGGCGCAATGTCCCGGAAAGCCAAAATTTGCGCATCCTCATAGACCTTGGTAGAGGGAATTTCTCCCCGGACGATTTTACAAAACAGACAGTTCTCCATATTTTTTTCTCCTTATCCGATTATATTCAGCACACCGGTGCTGCCTACTGCCATAATGATACCTGCCATAATCACGCCTAAGCTGACAGAAGCTACGGTGGACTTAAAGCCCATATTCAAAAAGCTGGCGCCTAATGCACCTGTCCAGGCGCCGGTTCCCGGCAGAGGGATTCCCACAAACAGCATAAGCGCCACAAACAGACCGCCACGACCAGCGGTTTTTACCATTTTTTGACCGGCTCTCTCCCCTTTTTCCAAACAAAAGGCAAAGAATTTGCCGATATATTTCTTATCCTTTCCCCAAAGGAGAACTTTTCTTGCAAAAAAGTAGATAATAGGCACGGGCAACATATTGCCCACAACACAAAGGATATAGGATGCCAACGGATCTAAACCCATACCCAACGCCACCGGGATTGCACCACGTAGCTCAATTAAGGGCACCATAGAAATCAAAAAAACCAACAAATATTTCACAAAGCTACTCCTTTACAGAAAGTTTCTTTCATTTTATCAAATAAGCCGAGAAATAGCAAGTAAAAAAGGAGCTGCAATGCAGCTCCTCTTTATTAGCCTAATAACAGCTTATCGTTGGCTTCATTGGAGCCACTGGCCTGGCTGAACAGGTTCAGCAGCTGTTCCACGGTAAGGTTCTTCTTTTCTTCACCCGAAACATCTACCACCACATGTCCGTCATACATCATAATCAAGCGGTTGCCATAAGCAATGGCATCACGCATATTGTGGGTGATCATCAATGTGGTCAGGTTGCTCCGATCCACAATCTTTTGGGTTGCTTCCAGCACCTTTGCCGCCGTTTTGGGGTCAAGGGCTGCCGTATGTTCGTCCAAAAGCAACAGCTTCGGCTCTTGCAGGGTGGCCATCAGAAGAGTCAGCGCCTGACGCTGACCGCCGGACAAAAGACCTACCTTTGCGGTCAGACGATCTTCCAGACCCAAATCCAAAATCTTCAGCTGCTCCCGGTAGTTTTCCCGTTCCTGACGGGTAATGCCGGAAAGCAGGGTGCGGGGCTTGCCACGACGGGCAGCCAGGGCCAGGTTCTCTTCGATCTGCATCGTTGCAGCAGTACCCATCATCGGATCCTGGAACACACGACCAATAAACTTGGCACGCTTGTACTCCGGAAGACCGGTCACATCCACGCCGTCAATGAAGATCTTGCCTTCGTCCACACCGTAAACACCGGCTACTGCATTGAGCATCGTACTCTTGCCGGCGCCGTTGCCACCAATGACGGTCACAAAATCGCCGGGCTTCAGCTGCAAATTCAGGCCACTCAGCGCCACCTTCTCATTGACGGTGCCGCCGTTAAAAACTTTGCGTACATTTTCAATCTTAAGCATGGGTACGCTCCTTTCCGTGGCTCTTGAACAGCTTTCCACGCAGGTTCGGTACTGCCAGGAACACCGCCACAATCAGAGCAGAGATCAGTTTCAGGTAGTTACTGTCGATATCCATCAGGCTGATAACCGCCTGGATGACCAGATAGTAGATCACAGCGCCCAGGCTGACAGCCAGCAGCTTCAGGCCAAAGTTGCGGAACAGCTTGCCGAACACCACATCGCCAATGATAATGGCAGCCAAGCCGATGACGATAGCGCCACGACCCATATTGATATCAGCAAAGCTCTGGTATTGGGCAAGCAGTGCGCCAGCCAATGCCACCAAGCCATTGGAAATCATCAGGCCGAGGACCTTATTTCGGTCGGTATTGATACCCTGTGCTCTTGCCATATTGGCATTGGCACCGGTTGCACGAATAGATGCGCCCAACTCTGTGCCGAAGAACCAATAAAGCACGAAAATGATCACCGCAGTGAATAAACCCACGGAGATAATGGGGTGCTGGTAAATGGGACGCAGACCCTTGGTCACATCCTGCAGATACCGCAGCGAAACTACCATATCGTACTTATTTACGTTCAGCGCCTGGTTTGCCTTCATGCCCATGATGGCCAGGTTTACAGACCACAGACCCAATTGGGTCAGGATGCCGGACAAAATAGCAGGAATGCCCAGCTTGGTATGGAAGAAACTGGTGACCCAGCCGGCTGCCATACCGGCAAGCAATGCAACCAGCATTGCGATCCACACATTGTGGCCGGCTGCCAGCATCATTGCGCAAACTGCGCCGCCGGTACAGAAAGAACCGTCGACGGTCAGGTCAGAAAGCTCCAGGATTTTATAAGTGATGTACAGGCCGATGGCCATAATGCCCCAAATTAAGCCTTGGGAGGCAGCGCCGGGCAAGGCATTGACAAAGCTGCCCAGTCTGTCTAAGAAAATCATATTGTCTACTCCTTGGAAAACAGCAAAGTGGTTTGAGGCAGAGCCCCAAACCATTTTGCATTTTTATAGTATTATTCGCCGATGGCCACGTAGCCTTCCGGAACGGTCAGGTTCAATGCCTGGCAGATCTCTGCGTTGTACTTCTTCACAGGGGTCTCAGCATAGTCGATTGCCATTTCGGAAACCTTCGCTTCACCCTTCAGGATCTGAATTGCCATCTTAGCGGTCTTGACACCCAGATCGTAGTAGCTGATGGACAAGGTTGCCACACCGCAACCGGCACAGATACCCTCTTCACCGGCGATGATCGGCACACCGGCTGCACGGCACACACCGTCAACAGTACCGGTAGCAGCAGCGATGGTGTTATCGGTGGGAACATAAATCACATCGGATGCATCAGCAGCCTTCTGGGTAACAGCCTGCAGATCGTTGGTGTCGGAGAATGCGAACATCTCGCAGGTATAGCCCAAAGCTTCCAGTTCGGTCTTCACTGTGTCCACCTGGTACTTGGAATTTGCCTCAGCAGAGCAGTACAAAAGGCCAACATTCTTGGCATCAGGGAACCACTCCTTGACCATTGCCGCCTGATCCTTCAGGGGTGCCAGATCAGAAGTGCCGGAAACATTGGTGCCCACAGTGCCGTTAAAATTGTCCAGATCCAAAGCAACACCGTACTCCGTAACAGAAGTTCCCAAAACAGGAATGTCGGTGGTAGCAGCTGCAGCAGCCTGCAGCGCAGGAGTTGCATTTGCCATAATCAGATCCACACCTTCCGAAACGAAGGCACTGACAATGGGGGCGCAGGTTGCGGTATCGCCACCGCCCAGCTCGACCTTAACTTCGATCTTGTCACCGAACTCAGCTTCCAGCGTTTCTACAAAGCCCTTGGTTGCTGCGTCCAAAGCTTCGTGAGGAACCAGCTGGCAAACACCAACAACAAACTTATCGTCGCTCTTTGCAGCGGTCGTACCACCGCAAGCTGCCATAGACAGCAGCAACATAGAGGACAAAACAAGTGCAATAATCTTTTTCATAACCAATCTCCTAAATGCTTTATTTTTATTCGCCGATGGCTACATAGCCCTCGGGAGGTGTCAGGTTCAGAACCTGGCAAAGTTCTTTGTTGTACTTTTTCACCGGTGCTTCGTCATAAGCAATGGGCATCTCGGCAACCTTGGCTTCACCCTTCAGGATTTGAATTGCCATTTTGCCGGTGGTCACACCCAAATTGTAATAGCTGATAGACAAGGTCGCTACGCCAAAAGCCTTACAAGCATTTTCTTCACCGGAGATCACCGGTACACCGGCTGCACGGCACACACCGTCCACAGTACCACCGGCAGAAGCCAGCGTATTATCGGTGGGAGCATAGATCACGTCAGAGGCATCGGCTGCCTTCTGGGTGACGGCCTGCATATCATTGGTATCGGTAAAGGCAAACAAATTACAGGTAAAGCCCAAAGCTTCCAGCTCGGTCTTTACGGTGTCCACCTGATACTTGGAGTTTGCTTCTGCAGAGCAGTACAGCAAGCCAACGTTCTTGGCCTCGGGGAACCATTCTTTGACCATTGCAGCCTGATCCTTCAGAGGTGCCAGATCAGAGGTACCGGAAATGTTGGTGCCAACTGTGCCGGTAAAGTCTTCAATATCCAAAGCCACACCGTACTCTGTAACAGAAGTGCCTAAGATCGGAATATCTGAAGTTGCAGCTGCGGCAGCCTGCAAAGCCGGGGTTGCATTTGCCAAAATCAGATCCACATCTTCAGCCACAAAGGCATTTACAATGGGAGCGCAGGTTGCGGTATCGCCGCCGCCCATCTCCACCTTAATTTCAATCTTATCGCCAAATTCAGCTTTCAGGGTATCTACAAAACCCTTGGTTGCTGCGTCCAAAGCTTCGTGGGGAACCAGTTGGCAAACACCCACTGTATAGGTGTCCTTACCCCCTGCATTTTGGGGTGCTGCCTGGCAAGCAGCCATGGAAACAAGCAACAAACCGGCAAAAATAATTGCACAAATTCTTTTCATGTATCAGCGCTCCTTCTGTATGCCACAGTGGGCATTGATTTTACTCTACCAGAGCAAAACATTCAATTTACTTGAGTAAAGTATATGATTGTCTTACTATACCATTAAAAGCCGCCTCTGTCAACAAAAAACTCCATTTCTCGTGTACATTTATTCACAGCACAAACACACGCGTTTTCCGGTGCTTTGCTTTGTAACTTATGCACAAACAAAAACATTTCTACCGGAATTTGTCTATTGACAACCGCTTTTTATCCGTGATAAAGTGAATATAGAACTTTTGAAGGAGTTTTTTATGATTAAAATTGGTATTGTTGGTTACGGCAATTTGGCAAAGGGCGCAGAGTGTGCCATCGCCCAAAATCCGGATATGGAATTGGTTGCGGTGTTTACCCGTCGCAAGCCCGAAAATATTACCATCGCAACACCAGGCGTACCGGTGTATCCCTTATCTGAGGCAGAAGCGTTCGCAGACAAGATCGACGTTATGCTTCTGTGCGGCGGCAGCGCTACGGATCTTCCGGAAATGACCCCCACCTTTGCAAAACACTTCCACGTGATCGACAGCTATGACAATCACGGAAATATCCCCACCCACTTTGCAAATGTAGATACCGCAGCCAAGGAAAGCGGCCATTTGGCCCTGATTTCCGCCGGTTGGGATCCGGGACTTTTCTCTCTGAACCGGTTGTACGCTTCGGCCATTTTGCCAGAAGGCCGGGACTATACCTTCTGGGGCAGAGGTGTCAGCCAGGGCCACTCGGATGCAATTCGCAGAATTGCCGGTGTTGTGGATGCCCGGCAGTACACCATTCCCGTGGAAGAAGCGATGGAGCAGGTGCGTTCCGGCTGCAATCCGGAGCTGACTACCCGGCAAAAGCACACCCGGCTTTGCTATGTGGTTGCTGAAGATGGTGCAGATAAAGACGCCATTGAAACCGCAATCAAGACTATGCCCGGCTACTTTGCCGACTATGACACCACGGTAAACTTCATCACCAAAGAAGAACTGGAGAAAGACCACGCAGGTCTGCCCCACGGTGGCAGTGTCATTCGCAGTGGTGTCACCGGTTGGAACAAGGAAAATCGGCAAACCATTGAATACAAGCTGAACCTGGATTCCAATCCGGAATTTACCTCCAGTGCGCTGATTGCCTGCGCCCGAGCCATTTTCCGG
>JAZQWQ010000184.1:0-1588 GCA_045632385.1 Faecousia sp. | reverse complement strand
GCAGGAAAAATTCGAAGGTTTTTCCTCGTCAAAAACCAACAGATCAGTCTTATAAGCCACGCGGTTCATTGCGCCGGTAAGGGAGTCTGTGGTTGCTGCCAATATGGTTTTATTCAGATGATTTTTGTTAAACTGCGCCATAGAGAAGCATGCCGAAACTTTTTCGGCCAGTTTTCTCACCCGGTCGCCCTGCTTTGCATTCAAGGTGGCCAGGACCGTGATATGGTTGGCCTTGCTGATGGTAGCAGACAGGGAAATTTCTTTGATGCCACGTTCTTTCAAGAACTGGCAGAAGGCCGGATTTGTTTTTTCCATATGCTTGTCCGGCTGGATGCACATCACGTTCACTGCATTGTTGTTGCTATTATGCAGCGCAGTGGCATACCGGAACAGCTCCGCGCTGAAGTGCCGTCTGTCTTCCACAGAGAGCAATGCTTTTTCATACTGGGGCGCGATGTAATAATAAAATTCTCCGTTTGCGTCAAAGAAGATCGAAGATCTGGATTTTGCGAAATTGCAGATCTCCACCAATGCCTCTTGTATGTTGTTTTGTCCGTCGGTAGTTTCCAGAAGCTCTTTTCGCACATTGGCGGCGCATTCTGCAATGGCAGCCTGGTTTCTCTCTTTGGTCATCAGGATAAACACATATACGAAAATAACCACCAGCATGATCAAAAATACAAGGAAGAACACCTGCGCCATGATATGGGTGTTTGCAAACACCTGGGAATCGTACCGGCCAAAGGCGATCATCCAGCCGAACTCATCAATGGTGGAGTAATGCAAATGCAGGTTCTCGTCTTCGTAAGCGGACATAAAGGACACAAAACCCTTATCCGTAGACACCAACTGTTCATAAGAAGTACCGTCGTTATACTTCCGGTTTTTTAATACCGAGATATTACCCAGCTCATCCTGGATGGTATCGATCAAAATATCGCCTGTTTCCTGTTCGTAAACAAACAGCTGGGCATCCAGCTCTTCCACCATTTGCTTATAGCGATCGCCAAGCTTCTCCGGCTTTATTGCACCATACAAGATACCCACGACTTCGCCGTCTACCTCGATAGGCACTGCGCTGCGGATCAGTTCATACTCGGTATTGGTCACGTCGCTGATCCGGCCGCTGATATATGTACCCTTTGTTTTTTCTTCTGCAAAGGAAAGTGCGCCCTGCATATCTGTAACACCCGCCTTGGTAGCAAAGGTGTTGTCCGCATTCAAAATGCCGATGTTTTCGATCATACCGATGGACTTAAAGGACTCAAACAGCAGGCTGTAGTCATCGCCGTCTTTATGCAGCTTTGCGGCAAAGTTTGCCATGGTAGCCAGATTTTCCCGATCAGAAGTCAGCTGCAAAACAATGTCGTCTTTGATCTGCTTGGTCTGCACGTGGAGGTCTTCATAAGCTTCCTCTTCCGTGCGGGTATACAAATAGCCCACCATACCAAGAAAAACCGCGCATAATAAGATCGCTGTTGCAATGGTATAAAAGATATTTTGTTGTTTTGTCCTTCGCTTTCCGTACTTCATTGCCACGGTTATCACCCCTTAAATAGAGAACTTTCCCATTTTTGGATATATGTAA
>JAZQWQ010000183.1:0-1601 GCA_045632385.1 Faecousia sp. | reverse complement strand
CCGTATACCCCAGTCGGCGTTCTCGCATATCCAGTATAACATTAAGCTTGTACTCTGCGCTATAGTTTTTGAATTTTTGTCCCTTTTTTGCCATAAAAATATACACCCCAAAAGTGTCTAACTTTTGGGGTGCATATCATTTTCACCTACCGGATTTTTTATTTGCGGTTATAAACGCTTTTACGAACCAAGGCTCGCTTCAGCCGGGCTTTGGCCAGCAGAACATCCGTAGAACCGGAAGTCTTATTCCCAAGAATATCTTCCGCTTTCTTCCGGGAGATCTCCGCGCGCTCCGGGTCAATTTCTTCTGCCCATTCAAAGGTAGTCGGAAGCAATGTCACCGAACCGTCCACCACAGAGACCATACCGCCAATACAAGCGCCGTAGCGCTTCTGCCCATCGATCACAACCGTGGCTTCGCCCATTCCCAAAGAGGCTACGTAGTTGATGTGACCGGCTAAAATACCAGCATCGCCGGTGGTAGTTCTGACCACCAATTCTTCAGCCTGTCCCTCATACCGTACACCGTCCGGGGTCACGATCTTCAAAGGAAAGGGTTTCATTTGCCCTCACCTCTGAATTTCTCCACGACCTCGTCAATGCCGCCTGCATACAGGAAGTAAGACTCCGGAATCTCATCGTGTTTGCCTTCGATGATCTCCTTAAAGCCACGGATGGTTTCCTTCAAGGGGACATATTTGCCCTGGTAGCCGGTAAACTGTTCTGCCACTTCAAAGGGCTGGGACAGGAAACGCTGCACCTTTCGGGCGCGGTTAACGGTTTGCTTATCTTCTTCAGACAACTCGTCCATACCCATAATGGCAATAATATCCTGCAATTCTTTATACCGCTGCAAAATACGCTGCACCGCACGGGCGGTTTCGTAATGCTCAAGTCCCACAACATCCGGGCTGAGAATCCGGGAAGTACTATCCAGCGGATCCACGGCCGGGTAGATACCCAGCGAAGCAATACCACGATCCAAAACGGTGGTTGCATCCAAGTGGGCAAAGGTTGTAGCAGGCGCAGGGTCAGTCAAGTCATCCGCAGGGACGTAAACGGCCTGAACGGAAGTGATAGAACCGTTCTTGGTAGAAGTAATACGCTCCTGCAGAGCGCCCATTTCCGTTGCCAGCGTAGGCTGGTAGCCAACGGCAGAAGGCATACGGCCCAAAAGCGCAGACACCTCAGAACCTGCCTGGGTAAAACGGTAAATGTTGTCAATAAACAAAAGCACGTCCTGGTGCTTCACATCACGGAAGTACTCTGCCATTGTAAGGCCGGAAAGACCAACACGCATACGTGCTCCAGGGGGTTCGTTCATCTGACCGTAGACCATCGCAGTTTTGTTAATAACACCGGACTCATTCATTTCCCGGTACAGGTCATTGCCCTCACGGGTACGCTCGCCAACACCGGTAAATACAGAAATACCGCCGTGTGCCTTTGCAACGTTGTTGATCAGCTCCATGATCAGCACGGTCTTACCGACACCGGCGCCGCCAAACAGGCCGATCTTACCGCCCTTGGCATAGGGGCAGATCAGGTCAACAACTTTGATGCCTGTTTCCAGAATCTCTGTTGCCGGCTCCTGCTCATCA
>JAZQWQ010000182.1:0-6482 GCA_045632385.1 Faecousia sp. | reverse complement strand
TGGGGGACTTTCAGCAGTAAAAAGCCCACCAGCAAAATGCCGCCGGTGAGGGCTGTCAGCTTCAGTTGCGCTTTGAACCACCCACCCAATCCTGTTTTCAGCCGGGTCAGTGCCGGAGATGTGGCCTGGGGCAACTTGCTTTTCAGCTTTTCCTTTAGTTCCGGCAGCCTTGCAGAGATCAGGAAGGCTGACAGCACACCGGTTCCCACACCAATTGCTCCATCTCCCATCCGGGTCAGGGTTGTTCCCACAAGACCGGGAATATGCTGGGTCAGTTGCTGAACAAGCATCGTTCCGTTGTCGAAAAATGTCAACACCGTATGCTGCAGCATTGGCCGCACCCCCTCCGGCGCCCTGTCTGACAGCCGGATAAAAAAATCCTCCGCCAGCTGGGTAGCCTGGGTGGCAGTGTTTTGTAGATCCGGCATATAGGCGGCCAGTTTTTTCAGCTGTGTAAAGGCAATTGCGCCAACAAAATATACGCAAATTGCCACAGCGCCCAACGTAACAGTCACACCAAATCCGGCAGAAAGCCCCCGGGACATTTTCCCGGACAGCCGCCTGACCAAAGGCTCTGCAATCAGCGCCAGGCCTACACCCAAGACAAAGGGCAGCGCAACAGGAAGCAAATATTTTAGTCCAAGCCACACGCAAACGGCACCTACCAAAATCGGCAAGAACTTTTTCACAACAACCAAATTTTACTTTCTCCTCTCCTGGGGCTTGATTTTTTCAGAATTTGTGATACAATTGTCCGTAGCAGGCAGACATATGTCTTAACACAGAGGAGAATTGTATTATGGTTAAATTACCCAAGTATTATATTGTGGAAGCATCTGCGCTTCCCGAGGTGTTCTTAAAAGTCGCCGAATCCAAGCGTCTGCTTCAGACCGGTGAAGCTACCACTGTCAACGAAGCCACCAAGCTTACCGGCATCAGCCGCAGCGCTTTTTATAAGTACCGGGATGCCGTGCTTCCTTTTCAGAATATGATGACCGGACGGATTATAACCTTCCAATTTATGCTCCAGGATCAAAAGGGCCAGCTTTCCTCCCTTTTGAGCATCTTTGCAGAGCATAAAGCCAACATTCAGACCATTAACTCCGTCATTCCTACCAATGGCTGCGCTTTGGTCACCATCACCGCAGAGACCATCGACCTGACCATCTCTCTGGAGGAGCTGTTGGCCGCTGTACGTCAGCTGTCCGGTGTTATTAAGGCTGAGGTTTTGGCCGGCTAACAAGTATTTTCCCCAAAAATGCCAATAAAAATACCCGGAGAGGGGCAGCTCTCCGGGTTTTCTTATGCCATTTTTCCGTATAACTTTGTGAGTAATTTCCGCAGCGGTGCAAACAGCAGCAGCGCAATGGCTATATTGCCCACAGCGTGGGTAATGTCAAACACAAGCCCTGCCTGCCACCAGCGAATTCCGTAAGAAAAGCTGTTCATTACCACCATATACACCGGACTGCACAAAAGGCCAAAGGTAATTCCAAACAAGCCGGAAAGACCTGCCCACCAAAGAGGATTTTGCAGCCGCCGCATTGCCAGCGCGCAGACAAACAGCACTGCCCATACGTACAGATAATTGATGTTCCACAAATTGATGCCGTAAAGCAGAATTTCCATCGCCACGTACAAGTAGATGGGATACAAGCCTTTCCAGCCGAACACCACTGCAAAGAGCATCACCATCAGAGAAACCGGCTCAATATTAGGCAAGCCACTCATGGCAACCTTGGCACCGAAGGTCAATGCCCCCAAAATGCCAAACAGAGCGATTTGCCGAATCGTCAGTTTACCCAAGGGTATACTCCAGCTTATAGCTGCCGCCGTCTGCAATCTCGGTGTCATAAATGCCGGTCATAGCATATTCTTCACCGATAAACAGCGCCCAGTAGCTTTGATTTTCATTCCAATCCGCTTTCTCGCCGTCTACGGTATGGAACATACCTGCATCTGCGCCCTTGGAGTCAATCAGACCCTCGGCCTCCAGGAATACTCCGAGCTTTGTTTCCCCGGTTTCATAGGTAAATTCTTTTTCCGTTTTGTCTGCATGGACGACTGTCACTGTGAAGCTTTTCAGCGCTTCTGTGGCTGCTGCAGTAGTTTCTGCAGGCTTTGCCGTGCAGGCGCAGAGGCTCAGCAGCATAAGGATTGCGAGAATGGTTGCAAGTAGTTTTTTCATCATAATTTTCCTCCATAAAAAAAGATAGGCTGCGTCACTAAAAAATAGTGACGCAGCCGTTTTTCTGCGACAAATCGCACTTTTCGTATACACGCGAAAAGCGGAGAAACCCAGCTTCCGTAGGTCTTCTGACTTACGCATACCAAAAGGGGTTGCAGCCTTTTGGGCGCAAGGTTCAGCCTTCCCGGAAATTCTTCCAGTGACCGGTTTTCACCTTCGAACCTGCACATTTGCGTTTACAGCGGCGGTACCGTTCGGGATTTTCACCCGATTATCTTGTTCAGCAGAAAAAGCCAACCGCTTGATCTGCCACGGAATTGGTATTCACTTGTCTAGATTATTATAAAGCTTCCCCGTTGCTTTGTCAACAGCAAAGCCAGCCGCCACGGCAGCAAAAAAACTGCGAAAGCCAGCATAGACACAGGGGCAACATTCCCGTACGGGCATTGAAACCCCGGAAGGAACCTGCCTGTCGGCGGTAGGATGCACCACCGCTTTGCAGCTCCTCCAAAGCCTGCAAATACTGATAGTTGTCCGGATCCATACTCACCGCACGGCGAATATGCTCCATCGCCGTCACCTGGTTGCCCAGCCCATCATTGGCTAAGGCAGACAGATAATACCAGTGCGCTGACTTTTCTGCTGTGTTTTGCAGCACATTCAGCGCCTCCCGGTATCTGCCAAAGCGGATGTATTGCTCTGCGCTGCGCAAATACTGGTCGCCTTCGGCATACTGCCGCCCGGTACGTCCCCGCTGATGTCCCCAGGCATTGCCGCCGAAGGGGTCGAAGCCCCCAAAGGGATCGTAGCCGCCGCTATAACTACCGGCAGAACCTTGATTTTGGGCGCTGGGGTTTTTAATTTGTTCGTAGGCCGCATTGATTTCCTGCATTTTCTGCGCCGCCACCGAATCTCCGGGATTTCGGTCAGGGTGATATTTCTTTGCAAGACGTCTGTACGCCTGTTTGATTTCCTCATCGGAAGCGCCGGGGCTGACGCCCAGCACCTGATAGGGGTCTTGTATCATTTTCTGCTCCGTCTGCGGTATTCAATCCAAACACCGCTATATAAAATATTATCCAAAATTTCTTTGTCCTGTACTAAGGGAAGATGCTCGTAAAATTTCACGCACCGTCCCATTGCCTGTACCAGAAATTCCTCAAAATCTCCGGTTGTTTCCGCAGCCAGGAACGGATTATACTGCTTGTTTTTCTTATCTTTTGGGTAATCCACAGCCGCATCGGCCAGATAAATAAACCGACCCAAGGCATCGCCTAACTGACGCAGGGTTTCTTCCCAGTGATCCTGCCGATACACAAGAATTTCCGCTAAAAGCTTACCAAAACAGCCTGCTACCTTGTCTGGGTCCGGGCAGTTTTCATTTTCCAATACCGACAATTCCGCAAGGCTGTTTTGCACAGCCAAAGCCTGCCGGGGATACTTCTGCTGCATCTGCTCTGCTGCCGGAGAAAGTAGTTCTGCCATTTTCTTTGCCGTCAGCTTATTTTCGTCTGCCACATCGTCCAGACTCTTGTAGTATAGCAACAGTACATTCATATCCGCAGCATACCGGATATATGCATTCTCTGTAAAATTCCGGAAAGGATGCAGCATACAGGCACGGCTGCCCTGCTGCTCCTCCGGCTCATACAAGCTCATCAGCAGCAACGCCAAAAATGCCATATCATAGCTTAATCCCAAACGGGCAATATTACAGGATGCGCGGCGAATATTTCTACAAATACCGCAGTAAACGCTGCTGTAACGGTTTCGTTGAACCTTAGACAGTTCCGACAGCGATGCCATTACATAGCCAAACATAGCCTATCACACCCCTGTGAATAAAGAATGAACTCAAGCCTTATTTTCCTTATGATCTGTCAAATAATGGTTTAATGCGCCGCCATAAAACACGATGCTCATACAGCTGTAAAGCCACAGCATACTCAAAGCCACTGCATACACAGAACCATATACGATGGAAAGGCTCGCAAACTTTTCCACATAAATAGAGAAAATATCCGAAAACACCAGCCAGCCAATGGATGCAAACACCGCACCGGGGAACGAATCGGCAAACCGGTTCCGCTTATTGGGCAGCATCATAAACATTCCACAGAAAAGCGCTGTCTGGATAAATAGCAACAGGAAAAACCGCAGGTCCACAATGCCCTCCAAAAAGCCGAACAAAGGGCTTTCTTCAAAGGGCAACAGGCCTAAAATCGTTGTGCCGAACACGTGCAGCACCAATGTCAACACCAGCACCAACAGGAAAATAAAAGTATACAGCACACTCAGCAGTCTGGTATGCACATACCGGCGATTCTCCGATACACCATAAATCGCATTCAAACCTGTGACAACGCCGAAAATACCCCGGCTGGAAGACCAAAGTGCGGTAATTGCGGATACCGACACCACCATTTTCGTAGTGCTTTGATAGGTATTCATAATCAGCTTTTGGGCCGCAGGCATCAATGCCGTCGGCAAAACGCCGTGAAGCATTTCTGTCAAGGTTTCTGCCTCCAGGCCGACATATCGCACAAGGCTCATCAGCAGCACCAAGGCTGGAAATACAGAAAGGGCAATGAAGAAGCTTGCCTGAGAAGCGTACCCGGGAATATTCAATTTAAATACATAATAAGCAAAACGTTTTGCCTTTTTCAATATCCTTTGCACAGCTTCACCCTTCCTTCTAAAAACAGAGCGTACTGCCAAAAAGTCGCAGTACGCCTGTGTTTTTTATTCTGCAGAGATTAGATAATAATAGACAGGCTGGCCGCCCCGGAGCAGATTGACCTCTGCATCGGAACAGATCTGCTGGAACAGGTCTGCGGCCTTTTGGGCATGCTTTTCCTGGATGTCCTCGCCATAGTAAATGGTGATATAGTCCTTACCCTCGTCGCGGACTTTTTCCGCCAAAGCCTTCAAAAGCACCTTGATATCCCGGTTCGTACCAAACAATGCACTTCCGTAAATTGCCAGATAGTCACCCTCGTGGATATCGTGACCGTCAAAGTCAGAATTGCGGGCAGCATAGGTAATCTGCATCGTATCCACAGTCCCCAGCGCCTCAGTCAGCGCCTCCGTATTCTCCGCTTCTTCTCCGTCAGGATTGAAGCTGAGCATTGCAGTAATACCCTGAGGAACGGTCTTGCTGGGGATGACCACCACGTGCTTCGGGGTCAGGGCATCCACCTGTTCTGCCGCCATAATGATATTTTTATTATTGGGCAGCACATAGACAGTTTCTGCCGGCACGGTATTGACCACTTCCAGGATATCCTGGGTGGAGGGGTTCATGGTCTGACCTCCGGAGATAATGCCGTCTACGCCCAAATTTTGGAACACATCCGCCAAACCGTCACCTGCGCACACAGCCACCACACCGAACTGCTTTTCCGGCTCGGCGATCTTGGGGGCAAGCTCCTGCTCGCTCATCACTTTTTCGGTGTGCTGCAGGCGCATATTTTCAATCTTGACGGTTACGAAAGAACCGTATTCAATCGCCTCGTGAAGCGCCTTGCCGGGGTCATTGGTATGGACGTGAACCTTGATGATCTCCTCGTCGTCCACCAGCACCAGGCTGTCACCCAAAGAGTCCAAAAATGCCCGCAAAGGCTCCGGATCTTTGTCGTTTTCACGAGAAATGATAAACTCTGTGCAGTAGGTAAAGGTAATATCCTCGGTATTAAAGTCACCAAAATCTGCCTGCTCCTTGGCATCTTCAGATGCAAAGCCCTCCGGCACAACAATGTCTTCACCACGCAAGGAGGAAAGCATTGCCTCCATTACAAACAGCCAGCCCTTACCGCCGGCATCCACAACACCGGCCTTTTTCAGGACGGGGTTCTGGTTAATGGTATCGGCCAGCGCTTCCTTGGCAGCCTCTACAGCAGCTTCCTGCACAAACTCAATGTAGTTATTTTCCTGAGCAGCTTTGGTAGCAGCCGCAGCAGCCAGACGGGAAACGGTCAGAATCGTGCCCTCAGCAGGCTTCATAACTGCCTTATAGGCAGCATCCACACCCTCTTGCAGGGCTGCAGCCCACAGGACACCGTCGCAAACCTCGCAGCCCTTCAGCCGACGGGAAATACCACGGAACAGCAAAGATAAAATAACACCAGAGTTACCACGAGCGCCACGGAGCATCGCCGAGGCGGTAATGGCAGCCGCCTTTTCCAAAGTAGGATCCTCTGCTTTTCGCAGGTCTGCAGCTGCGGCATTGATCGTCATAGACATATTGGTGCCGGTATCGCCATCAGGCACCGGAAACACATTCAAGTCATTGAGC
>JAZQWQ010000181.1:0-2237 GCA_045632385.1 Faecousia sp. | reverse complement strand
GCCGAGGCGGTAATGGCAGCCGCCTTTTCCAAAGTAGGATCCTCTGCTTTTCGCAGGTCTGCAGCTGCGGCATTGATCGTCATAGACATATTGGTGCCGGTATCGCCATCAGGCACCGGAAACACATTCAAGTCATTGAGCTCCTGCTTGTGAATCTCCACGGAAGCAGCAGCGCTGATGGCCAGGCTTCGGAATGCCCCGCCTTTTATTGTCTGTCTCAAAGGCTTTTCCTCCTAAAATCACATCATGGAATCGATATACACATTCACTGCTTTGACTTCGGTTCCCGTGCTCTTGGTTACCACATAGCGCACCTCAGAAATAATCGAAGCGCCTACTGCGCCCAGGTTTACACCGGCATCCACAATAATGTGCAGGTCAATGGAAATGGTTTCGTCCTCGTGGAATTCCACCCGGACACCCTTTGCCATAGACTCTTTACGAAGCAGGTGGTAAACACCGTCAGAAACAGACCGGGCAGCCATACCCTTCACGCCAAAGCAATTGCTGGCAGCGGTACCGGCAATGTCCGTATAAACGCTTGTAGAAACGCAAACGTTTCCGTTTTCATTGTTGTGACAGACCATAATCGTACCTCCTGTTGGTTATTGGTTCTTTGTTATTTAGACCATACTTGCTTCCCAACAAGCAGGAGCAGTCAGGCCCATCATTTTCACAACGGTAGGCGCTACGTTGGCCAGGCCGTAATTGCCCTCCAACACAGTCCAGTCGTTGTCCGTGTCGTAAATAATAAAGGGAACAGGGTTCAAAGAGTGGGCGGTACGTACAGAAACCTTGCCTTTCTTCTCTTCTGTCATCTGGTCAGCATTGCCGTGGTCTGCGGTAAACAGCACGGTGTAACCATACTTGTCCGCAGCGTCCAGCACCTTCTGCAGGCATTCGTCCAGAGCCTCCATAGAGGTCACGACAGCTTCCATCACACCGGTGTGGCCCACCATATCGCCGTTGGGGTAGTTGCAGCGCAGGAAGCCAAACTTCTTGCTTTCCATTGCCTCTACCAGGGCTGCTGTTACCTCGCGGCACTTCATAGCAGGTGCCTGCTCAAAGGGAATCACATCGGAGGGAATCTCCAGATACTCTTCCAGGTTTTCGTCCACCTTACCGGAACGGTTGCCGTTCCAGAAATAGGTAACGTGGCCGTACTTCTGGGTCTCAGATACGGCAAACTCAGTCACACCGGCCTCACACAAAACTTCTGTCAGGGTGTTGGTGATCACAGGGGGCTGTACCAGGTAATTTTCGGGAATATTCAGGTCGCCGTCATACTGCAGCATACCGGCAAACTTCACACCGGTGTAGTCGCCACGGTCAAACTTATCAAAATCCTTGCGGTCAAAGGCCAGGGAAATTTCCTGCGCGCGGTCGCCACGGAAATTGAACAAAATCACGCTGTCGCCGTTTGCGATCTTCGCAACAGGCTCGCCGTTTCTGGCAATGACAAAGGCAGGCAGATCCTGATCCATACAGCCGCTTTCTGCGCGGTAGGTCTCCACCGCCTCCAAAGCAGAAGCAAACTGGCGGCCGATGCCCTGCACGTGGGTGCGCCAGCCCAGCTCTACCATTGCCCAGTTGGCCTCGTAACGACCCATCGTTACCTGCATACGGCCGCCGCCGGAAGCGATGGCATAATCATAGCCTTCCTCATTCAGTTCCTTTAATACATCTTCCAACTGGCCGATATACTCAGGCGCCGAGGTAGCAGGAACGTCACGACCGTCCAGCAAAATATGGCAGTAGACCTTGCGGATACCTTCTGCTTTTGCCTTACGGAGCATTGCCAGCAGGTGAGAAATGTTGGAGTGGACATTGCCATCGGACAGAAGGCCGATGAAATGCATAGCCTTGTCCTTTGCATTTTCTGCCAGGTCTTTCCAGGTTTCAGATGCGAACAACGCACCATTTTCAATAGACTCGCCAACCAGCTTTGCACCCTGAGAATAGACCTGACCACAGCCGAGGGCATTGTGGCCCACCTCAGAGTTGCCCATATCCTCATCAGAAGGCAAGCCAACAGCAGTGCCGTGGGCCTTCAGGTAGGTGTAGGGGCAGGTTGCGAACAATTTATCCAGGGTAGGGGTCTTTGCAACTGCAACAGCATCGCCGCTGCCGCCGTCGCCTCTACCTACGCCATCCATAACAACCAAAACAATGGGTTTTTTCATAAGTTTCCTCCGATATTGTATGTATATAACCATAAGGGCATACTATTAACTATA
>JAZQWQ010000180.1:0-18632 GCA_045632385.1 Faecousia sp. | reverse complement strand
GTCACCGTTACCGCTGCCCGCAAGCTGGCAGAAGTTGCAATCGAAACTGCCAAGACCGCTAAGGTTTTCGGCATTGATCCCAAGGTTGCAATGCTCTCCTTCTCCACCAACGGTTCCGGCAAGGGCGGCACTGTGCAGCTGAGCCACGATGCAACCCAGGTTGCCAAGGAAATGGATCCCGAGCTGATGATCGACGGCGAAATGCAGTTCGATGCAGCAGTTGCTCCCGAAGTTGGTCAGCTGAAGTTCCCCGGCTCTCCTGTTGCCGGCTATGCCAACACCTTCATCTTCCCCTGCATTGAAGCCGGTAACATCGGCTACAAGATTGCACAGCGTTTGGGTGGCTACGAAGCTTACGGCCCCATCCTGCAGGGTCTGGCAGCTCCCATCAATGACCTGAGCCGCGGCTGTAACGCTGACGAAGTGTACAAGATGGCAATCATCACCGCTGCGCTGGTATAATTTCACGAAAAAATCCATCAAAAAGAGGTTGCTTGGGCAGCCTCTTTTTTTTACCCAAAAACCCTTGAGAAATCTAAATATTTTTCCACAACTCTTGTGGATAATTTTACTTGTTTTTCTTGCAAAAATGTGATAGAATTTAGGGTGAATAGGTATACCCTTTTTTAGGCTTAAAAACAGACGAAAGGAGCCGTTTTTTATGTTTGCATCCGCCTATTTTGTATGGGCTAAAATCCTGAATTTTTTGGAAGAGCATATGGACGCTGTTACCGTTTCCACCTGGTTTGATGATGTGGAAATCGTGGAACTGAACGAGGAGCAGTTGATCATCCATTCCCCCCTGGAATTTCATCGTGAGATCATTGCATCCCGTTATGCCGGGCATATTCAGGATGCCCTGAAAGAGATTTTCAATTCCGACGCAAAGCTGGTCGTTTTATCTGATGAGGAGCTGGAAGCTTACCGTTCTAAGGGCGCACAAAAAACCTCTATGGACTTTAATCCCCAGTTTACCTTCGATAATTTCGTGGTTGGCCCTTCCAACCGGTTTGCCCACGGCGCAGCCATTGCCGTTAGCAACAATCCCGGTCAGGCCTACAACCCTCTGTTTATTTACGGCCCTCCGGGAATTGGTAAAACCCATTTGCTTTATGCCATTGCCAATGAGATCCGGAAAAGCAATCCCAATGCAAACGTGGTGTATATCAAGGGCGACCAGTTTACCAATGAACTGATTTCTGCCATCCAAAGCGGTAAAAACATTGAGTTCCGAAACAAATACCGGGAAGCGGATCTGTTCCTCATTGATGATATTCAGTTTATTGCCGGCAAGGAGTCTACCCAGGAAGAATTCTTCCACACCTTCAATAAGCTCTATGAAGAGCATAAGCAGATTGTTATGACCGCTGACCGAAAGCCCAGCGATATGCTGACCCTGGAGGATCGACTCCGTACCCGTTTTGAATGGGGTCTGCTGGCCGACATCCAGACACCGGACTATGAAACCCGAATGGCCATCATCAAAAATAAAGCCATTTCTCTGGCGCTGGATCTGAATGTGGAAATTTGCGATTACATTGCAAAAAATGTGACCAATAACGTACGTCAAATCGAAGGTACCGTTAAGAAGCTTCGGGCATATGTAGATCTAAATGCTATGGAGATGACGCTGGAAAATGTTTCCCGTTGCATTTCCGATATGTATAAGAGCGAAGGAAACGCACTGCCCACACCGGGTCTGATCATCAGCCAGGTTTGCAGCTTCTATTCTGTGGATGAGCAGACATTGCGTGGTACATTACGAAATAAAGGCACTGCCGAAGCCCGTCAGGTTGCCATTTACCTCATACGAAAGCTGACCAATTTAAGTACCACAGACATTGGTAAAGAATTGGGCAAAGACCATTCCACGGTCATTCACTCCATCAAAAAGGTGGAAACCTCCCTCAAAGAAGGAGACGAGGATCTGAAAAACCATATTCGGGATATTACCGCAAATATCAACTCTCGGTTGTAATTTTCAACAGGTACTGTGGAAAGTGGATAAATAAACTGTGGAAAAACTGTTTTCCCCAATGCTTCGTGTTACCTTGTGGAAAAGTTATGATTTTTACGCATTTGCCTGTGGAAAAAAAGTTCTTCTGTCCGTAAGAGAAAATGCAGTTTTCCACAAAAAAATCCCCTATTACTATTATTACTGCCTTATCTTATTTAAATATATATATTTCTTAAATATAATCAGAAAAAGGAGTGTACACCATGCGTTTTATCTGTGAAAAAAGTATGCTGATGAATGGCCTGAATATTACAGGTCGTACAGTTGCACAAAAAAGTGCCATTTCCGTTTTGGAAGGTATTTTATGTCAGGCCGGGAATGAAGGTCTGCAGCTGACCGGCTTCAATATGGAAACAGCAATTTCCTATCACATTGATGCAGAGGTTTCTGATAACGGCACTTGTGTATTACCTGCAAAGCTGTTTGGTGATATTATTCGTCGTCTGCCGGAAGGCCCTGTAACTGTGGTCGTGGATGAAAATTATAAGGTTTCCATCCGGGCAGGCTATGCTTCCTTCTCTATTTCTGCCGAAAGTGCAGAGGATTATCCGGAATTGCCGGACGTTGGCGAAGGAAAGAGCATCCAGCTGACCCAGGAAGCTTTGAAAGATTTGATTTCCGGAACGATCTTCTCCGTTTCTGAAAATCAGGGCAGACCTATTCACACAGGTGTGAAATTTGAGGTGGAGCAGGATCGTGTTTCTGCAATTGCTGTGGACGGTTTCCGTCTGGCTCGTCGGACATACCACACGGAAGAAACCAATGGTGTAGTTCTTTCCTTTGTTGTACCTGCCCAGGGTCTGAAGGAAGTGGAAAAGATTTTGCAGGATAGTGATGAAAAGGCATTTTTCACATTGGGCAGTAAGCATATTTTGTTCCGTATTGGGGATGCGACACTGATCTGCCGTCTGCTGGAAGGTGAATTTTTGGACTGGCGCCGTGTTGTGCCTTCTAACTGTCCGGTAAAGTTGACCGCCAATGTGGCAGAGCTGACCTCTTCTATTGAGCGTGTGGGTCTGATCGTTTCTGAAAAGTATAAGAGCCCTGTGCGGTGTGTTTTCTCCAACCAGGTCGTTCTTTTGAAAACCAATACCACCATCGGCGCAGCAGAAGACCGCTGCACCCTGGCCGGTGACGGCAAGGAGCTGGAGATCGGCTTTAACGTCCGGTATTTGTGCGATGCACTTCGGGCTGTTCCCAGCGAAGAGGTGGTTTTGGAATTGACCAACGGCATCAGCCCCATTGTGATGACACCGGTGGATGACAAGCAGGACTTTTCGTATATGGTTCTGCCTGTTCGCATTACCACCTAAGAGGAAATAAGATGGAAAACAAGGTTCCCGTAAATATTGAAACGGAATTTATTAAATTGGAAGCGGCCTTAAAGTTTGCCAATGCCACCGAGTCCGGTGGTATGGCTAAGGCTGTAATCCAGGATGGATTGGTGCAGGTAAACGGAGAAGTTTGCACGATGCGGGGAAAAAAGCTTTACCCCGGTGACGAATTTTCTTTTCGGGGATGCCTGTATATTGTAAAGGAAAGATGAATTTAAAGCGTATCGATCTGGAAAATTTCCGGAATTACAGCACGTTAAAACTGGATTTTGCCCCGGGTGTCAACCTAATTGTAGGAGATAATGCCCAGGGAAAAACAAATCTTTTGGAAGCTGTGAGTTATTTGGGAAGCGGGAAAAGCTTCCGGGCGCAAAAAACTGCGGAAATGGTGAAATTTGGCGCAGAATTTGCAGACTTGAACGGTGCTTTGTATTCTCAGGAGCGAGAGCAAACCCTGCGCTGGGTGCTTTTTCCCGGCAGCAGACCCCGGCAGCTGCATCATAACGGAGTCAAAAAGAGAACGGCCGGTGAAATTTCCGGTGTTTTCCAAACGGTTTTGTTTTGTCCGGAAGATTTAATGGTGCTCAAAACTGGCGCGTCTGCCCGGCGAAAGATGACAGACAGCTGTCTTTGTCAGTTGCGACCCAATTATGAAGCAGCGCTGACAGAATATCAGCGTATTTTGGAGCAGAAAAGTAAAATATTGAAAGACCGCTATGAAAATCCCGGTCTTTTGGAAATTTTACCGGAGTATAATACCCGGCTTTGTCAGGTGGGCGCATTGCTCATTTCCTACAGAGCCCGGTATTATGAAGGACTTGCCAAAAATGCGGCAGTGTATCACGAAGCCTTTTCCGGGGGAAAAGAGGAATTCTCTCTTTTATACAAAACAGTTTCCTCGGTAACTGACCCCTTTGCTTCGGTAGAAATCCTTGTAGGACAATTGCAGGAGCATTTGCAAAGTCACTATATGGCAGAATTGGAAAGCGCCCAGTGTCTGACCGGTCCGCATAAGGATGATTTTGATGTGACACTGTCCGGTCTGTCCTTAAAATCCTTTGGTTCTCAGGGGCAGGTACGTACCAGCGCCATCAGCCTGAAGCTGGCTCAAAGAGAATTGATGGCCAATCAAACAGGAGAAATTCCGGTTTTGCTTTTAGACGATGTCTTGTCGGAATTAGATCCGGGACGGCAGGAATTTGTGCTGAACCAAATTACAGATGGTCAGGTATTTATCACCTGCTGTGAACCTGGCCGTTTTACAAAGCTTGGAATGACGATTGAAATTCGTAACGGTAGTATTAAGGAGAAGTAGCATGTCTGACGAAACAAAAGTAACACAAGAATATGGCGGTGAACAAATTCAGGTATTGGAAGGCCTGGAAGCTGTTCGGAAGCGCCCCGGTATGTATATCGGTTCTACCTCGTCCTCCGGTCTGCACCATTTGGTGTATGAAATTGTGGATAACTCCATCGACGAGGCTTTGGCGGGCTACTGTAAGCACATTACCGTAACCATTAACCCCGGCAACTCTATTACTGTCACAGATGACGGTCGTGGTATCCCGGTAGATATTCAGCCCCAGACCGGCAAGCCTGCTCTGGAGGTCGTATTTACCGTGCTTCATGCCGGTGGTAAGTTCGGCGGTGGCGGTTACAAGGTGTCGGGCGGTCTGCACGGTGTGGGTGCATCTGTTGTAAATGCTCTGTCTGAGTGGCTCACTGCCCGTGTTTACAAAAACGGAAAAATCTACGAAATGAAATTTGCCCGGGGCAATATAACCCAGGAAATGAAGATCGTAGGCGACACTGACAAAACCGGTACCGAGGTTACCTTCCAGCCTGATCCGGAGATGTTTGATGACGTGCTTTATAGTTATGAGACCCTCCACGAGCGTATGCGTGAGGAAGCATTCCTCAATGCCGGTCTGTCCATCACTATCACCGATGCCCGGGAAGAAGAAGTGCAGACGGAAACCATGTGCTATGAGGGCGGTATCCGTCAGTTTGTAGAATTTACAAATAAGAAAAAGAACGTTATCCACACGGATATTATCTATATGAGTGGTAATAAAGACGATGCCAGCGCAGAAATTGCCATTCAGTATAACGATAACTTCAATGAAACCATCCAGTCCTTTGCCAATGACGTTCGTACCCCGGAAGGTGGTATGCACGAGACCGGCTTTAAGACAGCCCTGACCCGTGTGCTGAATGCTTACGGCGCAAAGGTGGGTATGATCAAGGGCGACGATAAAGTTTCCGGCGAGGATTGCCGGGAAGGTATTTCCGCAATTATCTCTGTTAAGCTGACCGATGCCCAGTTTGAAGGTCAGACAAAGGCAAAGTTGGGCAATGCCTATATCCGGACTCTGGTGGAGCAGATCGTGGGTGACCAGCTGGCAACCTACTTTGAAGAACATCCTGCCACGGCAAAGATCATTCTGGAAAAGGCTTTGATGGCAAACCGGGCAAGAGAAGCTGCCCGTCGGGCAAGAGATAATGCCCGTCGTAAGACAGGTTTGGAATCCGGTGGTATGCCGGACAAGCTGCAGGATTGCAACGAAAAAGACCCGGCTTTGTGCGAACTGTACATCGTCGAGGGTGACTCCGCTGCCGGCTCGGCCATTCAGGGCCGTGACTCCCGTTTCCAGGCGATCCTGGCTATGTGGGGTAAAATGCTGAACGTGGAGAAAGCTCGTGCCGATAAGATCTATGGAAACGAAAAACTGAGTCCTCTGATCATTGCTTTGGGCGGTGGCATTGGTGAAGATTTCAATTTGGAAAAGCTTCGCTATCACAAGATCGTCATTATGTCCGATGCGGACGTGGACGGCGCCCATATCCGTACCCTGCTTCTGACCTTCTTCTTCCGCTATATGCGGCCTCTTATTGAAAACGGCTTTATTTACTCTGCCGTGCCGCCTCTTTACAAGCTAAAGCGCGGTAAGACCGAGCGTGTGGCATACTCCGATGAAGAAAGAGATCGGGTTTCTGCCGAAATGCGTGGCGAGAGCAACGCAAAGGTTGAAATTTCCCGGTTTAAGGGCCTTGGTGAGATGGATCCCCACGAATTGTGGGAAACCACCATGGATCCCCGTACCCGTACACTACGCCGAATTACTTTGGAAGATGCCCGCCGTGCCGATGAAATTTTCACCGTGCTGATGGGTGAGCAGGTAGAACCCCGTAAGGAATGGATCGAGCGTAACGCAAAATACGCAATCAATATCGACATCTAAGGAGGTGACGCAAATTGGCAAAGCATAATCGTGATTATAAGCCGGAAGACATTCTGTTTCCGGATCAGACGATTACCACTTCGAACCTTGTGGACGAAATGGAAAAATCCTATATCGAATACGCAATGAGCGTCATCGTTGGCCGTGCGCTGCCGGACGTTCGTGACGGCTTGAAGCCGGTACATCGTCGTATTTTGTACACCATGTATGAAAGCGGTCTGACTTCCGATAAGCCTTTTAAGAAGTCTGCAACTTGCGTCGGTGATGTGCTTGGTAAGTACCACCCCCATGGCGACGGTTCTGTTTACGATGCCATGGTCAGACTTGCACAGAACTTCTCTATGCGCTATTTACTGGTGGACGGCCACGGTAACTTCGGTGACGTGGACGGCAACCCTGCTGCGGCTTACCGTTATACCGAAGCCAGACTTTCTAAATTAAGTAACCAAATGCTCCGGGATATCGACAAGGAAACGGTCAACTGGGATCCTAACTTCGACGAATCCCGGGAAGAGCCTCGGGTACTGCCCAGCCGTTTCCCCAACTTGCTGGTAAACGGTTCTACCGGTATTGCTGTCGGTATGGCTACCAACATTCCTCCCCATAACCTGACGGAAGTCATCAACGCTTGCTTGGCAGTGCTGGATGATCCGGAAGTGTCTATGGTGGATCTGATGGAGCATATTTCCGGCCCTGACTTCCCCACCGGCGGTATCATTATGGGTCGTAGCGGTATCCGTGCCGCTTATGCCACCGGTCGTGGCAAGGTGGTCGTCCGCGCCCGTACCGAATTTGAGGAATTTGCCAACGATCGCACCAGAATTATTGTTACGGAACTGCCGTATCAGGTCAACAAAAGAGAGCTGATCAAGAAGATCGCGGAGCAGATCAAGGATAAGAAGCTGGATAATATTACCGATCTGCGTGACGAGACGGACCGTAACGGTATGCGTATCGTTATTGAGCTGAGCAAAATGGCCAATCCCCAGGTTGTGCTGAATAATTTGTTTAAGCAGACGGCTTTGCAAACCAGCTTTGGCATCATTATGCTGGCGCTGGTGGACGATCAGAAGCAGCCGAGAATTCTTTCTTTGCGGCAGATTATCGACGAATATCTGAATTATCAGATGGAAGTTCTGACCCGCCGCACCCAGTATGACCTGCGCAAGGCCATGGAGCGCGCCCACCTGTTGGAGGGTCTGCTCATTGCCCAGGATAACATCGATGAAGTAATTCGCATTATCCGTAGTGCCTATGACGATGCCAAGGAGCGTCTGTGCGAGCGTTTTGGATTGGACGATGTCCAGGCGCAGGCTATCCTGGATATGCGCCTGAAGGCATTGCAAGGTCTTGACAGAGAAAAATTACAGGCGGAATTCGATGAACTCCAGGAAAAGATCAGATATTTCAACGAATTGCTGGCAAATCCCGAACTGCTCAAGGGTGTTCTGAAAGAAGAACTGACCGAGATCCGGGATAAGTTTGGCGACGAGCGTAAGACTGAGATTCAGGAGATCGAAGACGAAATTGATATCGAAGACCTGATCGAAGAGGAACAGTGTGTATTCACCATCTCCAATCAGGGCTATGTGAAGCGTATGCCTGCAGACCTTTACCGGACTCAAAGTAGAGGCGGTCGCGGTGTTAATGCACAGAACCTGAAGGATGAGGACTATGTGAAGAGTCTGTATGTGGCATCTACCCACGACCATCTGTTGTTCTTTACTGACAAGGGTCGTGTGCATCACCGGAAGGGTTATCAGATTCCAGAGGCCGGCAGAACTGCCCGTGGTACAGCCATTGTCAACGTACTGCCCTTGGAGCAGGATGAAAAGGTAACTGCTTTGGTGGTGACTAGAGAGTTCTACGAAGATGAGTACCTGATGATGGTCACCCGGAAGGGTACTGTCAAGCGTATTCCCTTTATTGCCCTGAATACCCGTCGTAAGACCGGTATCCGCGCCATCACTTTGGATGAGGGTGATCAGCTGATCAACGTGATCCGTACCAACGGCGACGATAATATTATCCTGGCTACCCGGGACGGTATGGCGATCTGCTACAACGAAAACGATGTACGTCCTATGGGTCGTGATGCCGCCGGCGTTCGCGGTATTATGTTAACCGGAGAGGACGTGGTTATCGGCGCAGAAAAGGTGGAAGAGGGCAAGACCTTGCTGACGGTTACTGAAAATGGCTTCGGTAAGCGTACCGAGCTTCCGGAATACCTGCGTACCGGTCCTGATGGCGAGAAGATTCCTCAGAGCCGTGGCGGTAAGGGTCTTAAGAACTACAATATCACCTCCAAGACCGGCAAGGTTGCCGGCTGCCGTGTGGTCAGCGAAACCGATGACGTTATGCTCATTGAAAATGGCGGTGTCATTATCCGTGTGCCGGCCAACAGCATCAATGTTTATAAGCGTGATGTTCAGGGTGTTATCATTATGCGCATCGAAGAAGGTAACAAGCTGGTATCTTTGGAACGTGTGGAAGCCATTGCCGAAGAGGAAGTGGAAGCGTGAAAACCGTAACACTTTATACGGACGGTGCTTGCTCCGGTAATCCCGGCCCCGGTGGCTGGGGTGCCATCCTGGAGTATATGGGCACGGAAAAGGAACTCTCCGGCGGCGAAGAAAGCACCACCAATAACCGGATGGAACTGACAGCAGTGATTTCCGGTCTGCAGGCGCTGAAAGAGCCTTGTATCGTGGAGCTTTATTCGGACAGTAAATACGTCATTGACGGTCTGTCAAAAGGTTGGGCAGAGGGCTGGCGGAAAAACGGCTGGAAAAAGGCCGATAAAAAGCCTGCCCTGAACCCGGATCTGTGGGAGGTGCTTTTGAACCTGGTAGAAAAGCACGAAGTGCGCTACCATTGGGTCAAAGGACACGCAGAAAACCCGAAGAACAACCGTTGTGACGAGTTGGCAGTTGCCCAGTGGAAGGCCATTAAAGGGGAATAAGGATGTATCTTTCGATAGGAAACGATTTGGCGGTGCGGGAAAGTTCCATTATTGGAATTTTCGATATGGACAACACCAGCACTTCCAAGCGTACAAGAGATTTTTTGGCTAAGGCGGAGCAGGAGGGACAGGTGATCCCCTGCGACGATTTACCCAAAAGCTTTGTGCTGACCGCAGAATATGGACTAAGCCGTGTGCATTTAACATCCCTTTCTTCCGCAACTTTGGAAAAACGTCTGAAATAACAAAAAGATCCCGGACTGTAAAGTCCGGGATCTTTTACTATGTAATTATTTATTCAGGTAAGCGTCAATGGCTGCGGCAGCCTTCTTGCCGGCGCCCATAGCCAAAATGACGGTAGCTGCGCCGGTAACGGCATCACCGCCGGCAAACACACCATCACGGGTGGTCATTTCGTCTTCATTCACGATCAGGCAGCCCTTGCGGTTGGTTTCCAGACCGGGAGTGGTGGAACGGATCAGGGGGTTGGGGCTGGTACCCAGGGACATAATGACGGTGTCCACATCCAGCACAAACTCACTGCCGGGAACTTCAATGGGACGGCGGCGACCGGAAGCGTCCGGCTCACCCAGTTCCATACGGATGCACTTGATGCCGCAAGCACGGCCATCCTCATCACCGAGAATTTCCACGGGGTTGCACAGAGTCTTGAACTCGATGCCCTCCTCCTTTGCGTGGTGCTGCTCTTCCAGACGGGCGGGCATTTCTGCTTCGCCACGGCGGTAAACAACATAAACCTTCTCAGCGCCCAGACGCATAGCGCAGCGGGCTGCGTCCATTGCCACGTTACCGCCACCAACAACGGCAACGGCCTTGGACTTGACGATGGGGGTATCGTAATTTTCATCGTAAGCCTTCATCAGGTTGGTACGGGTCAGATACTCGTTCGCGGACATAACACCCTTCAGCGCCTCGCCGGGAATGTTCATAAACATAGGCAGACCTGCGCCGGAGCCCACAAACACAGCCTGATAGCCCATCTCGAACAACTCGTCGATGGTCAGCACACGGCCGATAACCATATTGGTCATCACTTCCACACCCTGTGCTTCCAGCTTCTTGATCTCGTTGGCAACGATTGCCTTGGGAAGACGGAATTCGGGGATGCCGTAAACCAGAACACCGCCGGCAGTATGTAATGCTTCAAACATGGTGACCTGATAGCCCTTCTTGGCCAGGTCGGAAGCAGCGGTCATACCGGCAGGGCCGGAACCGACGACGGCAACCTTCTTGCCGTTGGACTCCACCTTCTCGGGCATAGCATTGACGTTTTCACGATACCAGTCAGCTACGAAACGCTCCAGTCGGCCAATGGCAACAGGCTCACCCTTAATGCCACGGACACACTTGCACTCACACTGGGTTTCCTGGGGGCAAACACGGCCGGACAGGGCAGGCAGCGCATTGGTGGAGGTAATGATCTCGTAGGCGGCCTTGAAATCGCCTTCCTGGATCTTCTTAATAAACTCGGGAATTCTTACGTTAACGGGGCAGCCCTCTACGCACTTGGGGTTCTTACAGCCCAGGCAGCGGTTTGCCTCGTCGATGGCCATTTCGGCAGTGTAGCCCAGGGTAACTTCCTTGAAGTTGCGGGCGCGAACCTGAGGATCCTGCTCAGGCATAGGATTTTTTACCAAAGACATATTTGCCATTGCATTTTCCTCCTTATTTGATCAGCGCCTTGCCCATGGCTTCCATACGGCAGGCATGCTTTTCGGTAACTTCAGCCTCACGACCACGGTACAGGCTGTTACGGCTCATCAGCTCAGCAAAGTCAACCTGGTGACCATCGAACTCGGGGCCGTCTACGCAAGCAAACTTGGTCTCGCCACCAACGGTAACACGGCAGCCGCCGCACATACCGGTGCCGTCAACCATGATGGGGTTGAGGGAAACGCTGGTGTGGGTGCCAAAGGGCTTGGTGGTCAGGGATACGAACTTCATCATAGGAATGGGACCGATTGCCAAAACCTCGTCGAAGGCTTCGCCGGCTTCCAGCAATTCCTTCAAAGGCTCGGTAACCAAGCCGTGACGGCCGTAAGAGCCATCGTCGGTCATCAGGATGAAGCGATCGGCAACAGCCTTGAACTCCTCTTCCAGAATGACGATATCCTGGCTGCGGAAACCAACAATTACAGTAACCTCAGCGCCGGCTTCCTTGAAAGCCTTGGCAGAGGGAAGTGCGATGGCGCAGCCAACACCGCCGCCAACCACACAGACCTTCTTCTTGCCTTCCACGGGAGTGGGCTTACCCAAAGGACCAACAAAGTCTTGGATATAGTCGCCAACTTCCAGGTTGCCCAGAGCCTTGGTAGCAAAGCCAACTTTCTGGAAAATAATGGAAACAGTACCCTTTTCCCGGTCATAGCCGGCGATGGTCAGGGGTACACGCTCGCCCTTCTCATCAATGCGGAAGATGATGAACTGGCCTGCCTTTGCCTTCTTGGCAATAAAGGGGGCTTCCACTTCCAGCATTGTTACGGCAGCGTTCAGCTCCCGCTTGCTTACGATTTTAAACATTAAGAACCCTTCCTTCTTGGTGTTATCTTTTTACATCCTTTTCATTATAGAAAGAGGAATTGCGTTTGTCAAATATTTCCGGCAAAAACTTACTTATTTTTCAGGATATCCCGGATCTCAGAGAGCAAAACTTCCTCGTTGGAAGGAGCAGGAGGAGCTGCCGGCTCTGCAGGTGCTTCTTCTTCCTTCTTTTTGCCGATCTCGGACAGGCGGTTGACCAGCTTCACAATGAAGAATACCACCAATGCCAAAATCAGGAAGTTGATGACAGCAGAAATGAAATTGCCGTAGGACAGGTAGTTTTGCACTTCCTGAACGACCTCAGTGCCGTCAGCTGCAATGACGGTCTCAAAGGTGGGCTGCACCCAGGGCATCCGGGGCAGAATAATCTTTGCATCGCTGAAATCAGCACCGCCCATAAAAATATTAACGATGGGCATAATCAGGTCATCGGTCAGGCTTTTGGTAATGGTGGAGAAAGCAGCGCCGATAATAGTACCAACGGCCAGCGCCATTGCATTGCCCTTAATGGCAAACTCAGAGAATTCTTTCCAAAACTTTTTCATAATATGTTTTCCTTTCTTTTTGGTTTACATAATATTTTTAGAATTGCTTCTTTTCAATGACTTCCAAACCGCCCAAATACTTACGCAAGCACTCGGGAACCACTACGGAGCCGTCAGCACGCTGGTTCTGCTCCACCAGAGCAGGGAAGATACGGGAGGTAGCCAGGCCGGAACCGTTCAGGGTGTGGAGGAATTCAGGCTTGCCGGTCTCCTCACGACGGAAGCGGATGTTACCACGGCGCGCCTGATAATCTCTTGCATTGGACACGGAAGAAACTTCCTTGTAGCCGTCCATGGAGGGAATCAGGATCTCGATATCATAGGTTCTTGCCATAGATGCGGAGCAGTCGCCGGCAGCCAGCTTCACGGTACGGAAGTGGAAGCCCAGGCCTTCTACCAGCTTTTCAGCCTTGGTGACCAGTTCTTCAAATGCGGCATCGGAGTCCTCAGGCTTGCAGAACTGGAACATTTCCACCTTGTTGAACTGGTGACCACGAACCATACCACGCTCGTCGGCACGGTGAGAACCGGCCTCACGACGGAAGCAGGGAGTGTAGGCAAAGAGCTTCTTGGGCAGATCTGCTTCAGACAGGATCTCGTCACGGTAAATGCTGCAAAGTGCTGCTTCTGCAGTGGGCAGCATATAGTGGGTACGGTCGTCGGTGGGGTTGGCGATCTTGTAAACCTCGTCGGCAAACTTGGGGAACTGACCGGCTGTTTCACCGCACATATACTCCAACATATGGGGCGGCAGGATAAAGTCATAGCCGTCGGCGGTGTGGGTGTCGATAAAGTAATTCAGCAGCGCCCATTCCAGGCGAGCGCCCATACCGGTGTACATCCAGTTACCGGCGCCAGCCAGCTTGACACCACGCTCGTAGTCGATCAGGCCCAAATTCTGGCACAGATCAACGTGGTGCTTGGGTTCAAAATCAAAAGCGGGCTTTTCGCCAACATAACGCAGAGGCTGGTTATTTTCCTTGCCACCGGGGAGAAGATCCTCGTCGGGCAGGTTGGGAAGAGAAAGCATTGCAGTCTTGAATTCCACGCTCAGGGTTTTCAGCTGCTCCGCTTCGTCTGCAATGGCCTCATCCAGCTTGACACTTTCTGCGGAGTTGGCAGCGATCTGTGCTTCCAAAGCGGCGGTATCTTCGCCCTTCTTTTCGGCGCCCTTCTTCTGACCAAACAGCTTGCCGTTTTCCTTGGCCAGCTTATTTTTCTGGGCGGTCTTGGTTTCGGTGGAGGTTTTCAGGCTGCGGATCTGTACGTCCAGCTCCAGAATTTTGTCCACAATAGCGTCACAGTCTACTTCCTTGGCCTTCAGGCCGGCTTTGACTGCGTCGGGATTTTCCTTGATTTTCTTGATGTCTAACATTGAGAGCACTCCTTTTTTATTCCACAGTTACAAAATCATCTTCCGGTTCTTCCGGGATAATGAAGGCACAGACGATATAAGCCAGCACACCGGTGCCTGCGCATAAAATCGCCAAAGCCCAAATGAGCCGGACAATCGAAGAATCAATTTTCAAATAGTTTGCAATGCCGCCGCAAACACCGGCAATCTTCTCATCTTTTCGGGAACGATATAATTTCTTTTCCATCCAATTTTCCCCCTTATTTCTTTAGCTTCATTAATGCATCCAATAGCACTTGCAGATCTTCCGGACCGTAAAATTCCAGTTCAAAGCGGCCTTTGCGTTTGCCATTGACAATTTTGACACCGCGGCCCAATTGCTTGGACAGGCTTTTTTCACATTCGGCAACGTAATCCACCGCCAGGGTGATGGTTTGCTGTTTCAGGCTGGGTTCTTTGGATAAGTTCTTGCAAAGGCTTTCTGCCTGACGGACAGAAAGACCTAAGTTTACGATTTTCTTAGCGGCTTCCATCTGTTTCTTTTCAGACTTAATGGACAAAATAGCACGGGCATGTCCCGCAGTCAGCTGACCGGCTTGCACCATTTCCAAAATAGCCTCCGGCAAAAGCAGAAGTCGCAAAGCATTTGCCACAGCCGGGCGGGATTTTCCCACCTGGGTGGACACATCTTCCTGGGTCAGGCCGTATTCTTCCATCAAAGAACGGTAGCCCAAGGCTTCTTCAATGGGATTTAAGTCCTGCCGCTGCAGGTTTTCAATCAGCGCCAGTTCCATAACCTTTCGGTCATCGGCATCGATTACAACCGCAGGAATTTCAGAAAGACCTGCCAGCCGGGCGGCTCGCCAACGGCGCTCACCGGCAATGATCTGGTAAAAACCCGGGGAAACCTCCCGGACAGTAAGGGGTTGCACAACACCGTGCACAGAGATCGAGTCTGCCAGGGATTGGAGTTCTTCCTCGTCAAACTGGTGACGGGGCTGTCCCGGATTGGGTTCTACCCTGTGCAAAGGCAACAGCCGGTAGGTGCTGCTTTCTACTGGGGCTTCTTCCTCAATGGGGATCAGGGCGCCCATTCCTCTGCCTAATCCTTTTTTAGGGGGCACAATATTCACCCTTTCTTTAGTATCTTAATTTTTTCACAACCTCTTCTGCCATCGCTTTGTAAGCGGCAGCACCACGGCTGTGCTTGTCATAAACGGTTACAGGAAGCCCGTGGCTGGGGGCTTCTGCCAAACGGACATTTCTGGGAATGACGTTGGCAAAGACCTTGCCTGGGAAATGTCGACGTACTTCCTGGGCAACTTGAGTAGAAAAATTTGTTCGGCCGTCAAACATTGTCAGGGCCACACCGAAGATTTCCAGGTCGGGATTTATCTTCTTTTTAATCAGCCGCAGAGTGGTCATTAAGTCGGCCAGACCTTCCAATGCAAAATATTCGCATTGCACCGGAACCAAAATGCCGTCAGCGGCAGCCAAAGCATTGACAGTCAACAACTCCAATGAGGGCGGACAATCAATAAAGATCACATCATATTGCTCCTTGACACTATCAAGAGCTTTTTTTAAGCGGAAGTTGGGGTCAGAAACGGTGAGCAATTCCACAGCAGCGCCTGCCAGATCTGCAGAGGACGGCAGCACATCTCCGTGGGGTGTTTTTACGATTGCATCGGCTGCCGGGATATCATTGATAATGACATCATAAACAGATGCCTTCAAGTGGCGCTTATCCACACCCAAACCGGATGTTCCGTTTGCCTGAGGATCGAAGTCGCAAAGCAACACACGTTTCCCCAAATCTTTTAATGTGGCAGTGAGGTTAACGGCTGTAGTCGTTTTGCCTACGCCGCCCTTCTGATTAACCACAGCGAGTATTTTACCCATAGTCTATTCCTTTCCGGGTTGTTTCACGCGAAACAACGGGTATTCGGAATGTTTCACGTGAAACATTCAGGGGTTTATCGATTGGGAGGTGGTATAGTTCCGACCGATTGCCGGGATATTACTTTCTTCTGTAAAGGTATGAATGAGCATACCGGCGGCTGCGCACAGCAACAGCGATAGCAGCGTAATGGTGGCAATCAGCCAGCGAATCATTTTTCGTAGCTGCAGAAGTTGGTCGGTGGGGGCATCCTCACGAACTTTGGCGACAGCCTTTTTGTCCGACAGAGGAACTTCTCGATGGGTCAGGTGGATCACCGTGCCGGGCTTTACAGGGTATTTGCCCATTTTCTCTTGGCACTGGGCGCAGAATACGCTTCCTTCGTCCGTTTCTTTTCCACATTTCAGACAGTTCACCAAGCCACACCTCCTGCATTATACTTATACTATATTGTACAACACTTTTTCCTTTTCGTAAAGAGTAAAATGGGGGAATTTTCAAGATTTGTTCATAAAAAGTTAAAAGATTGCTATTGACAATCACGTGACCATATGATATTATCATAGTACCGTTATAATGGAGGTGAATACAGATGGAATGGACAATACCCGGAACGGTACTGCGGAAGCCCCGGGAAGAAGCGGAACAGATCCAGCAGATGTTTGATGGGATGTTCTTGGCCGGGGGTATCGTGCTCAGTCAGGTGGCAGAGCTGGCCGGATTAGAGCCTTATGCGGTGCAGAACTGGGTCAAGCGGGGTTTTTTGACACCGCCGGAGAAAAAACGGTATTCTCAGGAGCAACTTTGCCGGATACTGACCATCAATATGCTCAAAAGCATCCTGCCGATGGAGCAGATCTGCGGATTGCTGGGCTATGTCAACGGACAGCTTGACGATGAAAGCGACGATGTGATCGATGACACACAGCTGTATTTTATGTTTGTGCGTTTGGCGGCCCGGGCCAAGGAACTGTATTCGGCGCAGGACCGGGATCGGCTGCTGGATCAGGCGCTGGAGGATTATCAGGAACCGGTTCCCGGTGCGAAAGAACGTGTCAAGCAAGCGCTGCGGATTATGCTGACCGCCTGGCTGGCGGCCCGGATGCGGCAGGAAGCAGAAAAAATGTTATTAGAATGTAAGGAGGAACAATAATGGACAAAAATGGAACTTACAGATGGTCTCCCGATTCTTCCGGAGGTAAGGAGATCAATGTGAAAAAGCTTGGAAGGATAGCCTTGCTGGTGCTGGCAGCAGTGGTTGCCCTTTCTTTGGTGTTTACTTGTTTTTACACAGTAGATGACAAGCAGCAGGCGGTGGTTACCACTTTTGGCAAGGTGACGGACGTTACCGATGCCGGTCTGCACTTCAAGCTGCCCTTTGGTATTCAGCAGGTGCAGAAGGTGGACGTGAATGTTTACCAGAAAATTGAGCTGGGCTACAGCACGGAGGAAGACGGAGACTATGCGGTAAATACCGGTGAAAGCACCATGATCACCGGCGACTACAACATCGTTAACGTGGACTTTTTCGTGGAATACAAGATCTCCAACCCGGAGCGTTATCTTTACGCATCCAACGACCCGGAGGCAATTTTGCGGAACCTGATCCAAAGCCAGGTGCGAAATGTGGTGGGATCTACTTCTGTGGATGCGGTGCTGACTGACGGTAAGGAAAACATTCAGATGCAGGTAAAAGAATTGGTCACCCAGATTTTGGAGGATTATGACATCGGTCTGACCTTGGTGGACGTGCGTATTCAGGACTCTGAACCGCCCACACAGGAGGTTAACGAAGCCTTTAAGGCGGTGGAAACTGCCAAGCAAAAGGCAGAGGCAGTTGTCAACGATGCCAAGGCCTACCAAAATGCGCAGCTGCCGGATGCAAAGGCCCAGGCCGACAAGCTGCTGCAAAATGCAGAATTCTTGCGGCAAAAGCGTATTAACGAGGCGACCCAGCAGGTTGCCATGTTCGAAGCGATGTACACCGAGTATAAGCAGAACCCGGAAATTACCAAAAGCCGTATGTACTACGAGGCAATTTCTCAGATCTTGCCCGGCGTGAAGCTGTATATCAATACCGGCGACAGCAATAGTGTGGATATGCTGCTGCCGCTGGACTCTCTGATGAAAGGAGAAAATAAGGGATGAAAAAAGGAATTATCATAGCAGCAATTGTGCTGGCGATCTTAATTGTAGTGGGCACTGGCTATTACACAGTGGCAGAGGACCAGTATGCTTGCGTGTTCCGGTTCTCTGAGATCGTCGATACCGTAAGCAATGCCGGTATGCATTTCAAAGTTCCCTTTGTGGACAGCGTGAAATATTACTCCAAGGCGACCCAGATTTATGATATCCCTCCTTCTGAGGTTTTGACCTCTGACAAGCAGAATATGACTGTGGACTGCTATATTTTGTGGAAAATTTCCGATCCCCAGCAGTTCTACCGGACTTTGGGTACATCCCAAAAGGCAGAGGAACGGCTTAATGCCATTACCTACACGGCTATGAAAATCGCAATGGGTACGCTGGCCCAGGCGGATATCATCAATATGAATGACGGTGCGGAGCGCAACGACATTTATGAGGGCATTACCACCACCGTCAACAATCAGGCGGCTACCTACGGCATCACCGTGGAGGATGTGAAGATCAAGCAGTTTGATCTGCCGGAGTCGAACCTCAATGCAGTGTATTCCCGTATGATCTCTGAGCGTAA
>JAZQWQ010000179.1:0-8918 GCA_045632385.1 Faecousia sp. | reverse complement strand
AGCGTTCCTATTTTATTTGATTGGAGCGGGTGACGAGGCTCGAACTCGCTACCTCCACCTTGGCAAGGTGGCGCTCTACCGGATGAGCTACACCCGCATCTTGCCGACCGTCGGAATCGAATTTCTTCGATTCCGGCAATGTCGGTTTTGGTGCCTCCGGTCGGAATCGAACCAACGACACGTGGATTTTCAGTCCACTGCTCTACCTACTGAGCTACAGAGGCATATAGAGCAGAGCATTAAGCTCTGCTCAGATGCTTTATATGGCGACCCGGAACGGACTCGAACCGTCGACCTCCAGCGTGACAGGCTGGCGTGCTAACCGACTGCACCACCGGGCCAAGTTTGGTGGGAACAACAGGGCTCGAACCTGTGACCCCATGCTTGTAAGGCATGTGCTCTCCCAGCTGAGCTATGCTCCCAAACATCGGCTGATTTGCGTTGACATCTCAGCGACGGGTATCATTATACTCAACGAAGTGCAATTTGTCAAGCATTTTTTATTATTTTTTCACAAGAATTTTCTGCTTATTTTTTACAGGCATTTCCCACCGTTTTTACCTCAAAGTCAAACCTTTTTCAGGATATTTTGGATATCCTCCGGAGTAAAGGTGTATACAGTATCGCAAAACTGACATTCTACCGGAAAAGGTTTGTCTTCTTCCGCGATTTGGCTTAACTCTGCTTTGCCCAAACTGATCAGCGCAGAGGTCACACGCTCCCGGCTGCAATAGCATTTATAGGCGACCTCTGTAGTCTCCATAAAGACGACGCCCAATGCGCCACAGACCTGACCCAACATATCCTCCGGGGTAAGACCAGCTTCCAGCATTTGTGTTACAGCGCCGGCACGGCGAATCCCCTCTTCCACGGCAGAAATTGTCTCCTCCGTAGCGCCGGGCAAAAGCTGAATCAGATAACCGCCTGCAACCTTCACAGACTGATCCGTATCCACCAGCACACCCAACGCGCAAGCGGTAGGTGTCTGCTCGCTTTGGGCAAAATACGCTGTCACGTCGTCAGCGATCTCACCGGATACCAGCTGGATAGATCCAACATAGGGTTCTTTCATCTGCAGGTCACGAATGATGGTCAGCGTACCATTGCCAACGGTGGCGCCCACATCCAGCTTCCCGGGATGCTTCTCCACCAACGGTACATTGGGCTCATACACATAGCCGCGAACATTGCCCACAGGATCAGATACGCATACCAGGCCGCCCATAGGGCCGTCAGACTTGATCTGGAAGGTCATTGAACCATTTTCCACCTTCTGCATATTGCCCATCATAGAAGCCGCAGTTAGGGCTCGGCCAAAAGCAGCAGTAGCATTGGGAGTCGTTTTGTGAATCTCCGCACCACGGCGGACAAGTTCTGTAGAACGAATGGCGACTACCTTCACCATACCGTCCATACTCATTCCTCGTACTAAATAGTCACGCATTTGATCATTCCCTTTCTGGCTTTGAAGTAAATTCTCTGGGTGCTGTCATCAGGCTGCTGGAAACTCCGGTCGCTGTAAACACGAATATGGGTAAAGCCCGCAGACTTCAAATAGTGCCGCAATTGTTCTTCGGTGTAGGCATACTCCTGATGTTCCTCAAAAGAACGTTGCCACACATTACCCTTTCGATGGAACAAGTCCATTCCGTAAGAACAAATATGGGTGTCTTGGTCAAATTCCCCCCGCCAGACACAATAAACATCATCATCTTCGTCCAAAAAGACCTGGCCGTCCATAGCCTGGAGCTTTTGTGGCGTATTTACATCGAAAATAAAACAGCCCCCCGGATTCAAAGAGCGATAAATACGGTGGATAGCCTCCTGACAATCTTCCGGATCTAAAATGTAGTTTAAGCTATCCAGCGCACATACAGCAAGATCCACACCCCTGGGGACATTTAGCGCTTGCAGCTGCTGGCAGACAAACTGGATGGGCAAATCCTGCTCCTGCGCCTTCTGAGAGGCTATACAGAGCATTTCCGGGGACATATCGATCGCAGTTACAGAAAGTCCTTCCTGCGCCAAAAGCAGCGCTACAGAGCCGGTACCGCAAGCAAGGTCCAGTGCGGTTCTGGGGCATAGGCCCTCCCGGGCAAGAATCTGCTTATAAAAATCCACCACAGCCGCATAATCCACATCGTTTGTCAGGCGGTCGTAGCACCCAGCCAATTCATGATAGGCATTCATAAGAGCACCTCCTGAAACACTCCCAAGTATACACAAAAAACATCCCGGGCAAGGTTGCCCGGGATGCCATAAGCTCTTAATTAGCGGCTGAAGATGCTGAAGATATCGTCAATATCATCGGCTACCTTGGCAGAAGTACCGGCAGCGGGCTTTTCCTCAGCCTCTGCCTTCTGCTCAAAGCCAGTGGCGATAACGGTAACACGCATTTCATCCTCGAAGGAATCATTCCAAGTTGCACCGAAGATAATGTTTGCATCGGGGTTAGCAGCTTCCTGCACAATGCCGGCAGCAGTCTCAACGTCATCCAAAGTCAGGTCAGCAGAACCGGTAACGTTCACCAGAACGCCGGTAGCGCCATTGATGGAAGTCTCCAGCAGGGGGCTTGCAACAGCAGCCAAAGCAGCCTGCTCAGCCTTCTCACGGCCAGCTGCAGTGCCAACACCCATATGAGCGCGGCCAGCGTCCTTCATAATTGCGGACACGTCAGCAAAGTCCAGGTTGATCACAATGTTGCCGGAATCGCCAACCAACTCAGAAATAGAGATAACAGCCTGCTTCAGAACATCATCAGCAATACCAAATGCATTTGCAAAGGTGATCTTCTGATCAGTAACATACTTCAAACGGTCATTGGGGATGATAATCAGAGAGTCGACCTTGCCAGCCAATGCTGCAATGCCCTGCTCAGCCTGACGCATACGGTTCGCACCCTCGAACTTGAAGGGCTTGGTGACAACACCAACGGTCAGGATACCTGCTTCATGAGCCAGGTCAGCAACGATGGGTGCTGCGCCGGTACCGGTACCGCCACCCATACCTGCGGTGATGAAGACCATATCGGTGCCTTCCAGAATCTTAGCAATTGCTGCACGGGACTCTTCCGCAGACTTCTGGCCGATGTCAGGCTTGGAGCCTGCGCCCATACCGCCGGTGAGCTTCTCACCGATCTGAACCTTATTCTCACAAACGGACTTATTGAGGTCCTGCTTATCCGTATTGATCACGACGAATTCCACGCCGCCAACGCCGGAGGTAATCATCCGGTTAATAACATTGTTGCCAGCACCACCGACACCAATTACTTTAATCTTAACTACGCGCTCCTGAAAATCAGCCATGAATTAATCCTCCTATGTATGTTGCGGATATAGGAAAAGACCCACTCCGCCATATTTACAATATTACCTGTATATTCTACAGTGAAAATGTCATTTGGTCAATAGAAAAATCGCAATTTTCTCAAAGTTTTTCTATTTTTCTTCTAAGAAAAGGGTGTATACCCCACTTCATCAGGCCATGTTGTGAAGCTTACATCCAAAATACCACTTTGATAGTCGCCCATTTGATCCATAGCAGACTTCATACTGCGGATCTTATAGCCCAGCTCCATACTGTCGCCAAGCAAGATCTGATAGCGTTCTTCAAACCACAACTCCAGGTCTCCGGGCTTCTCCACATTGATGCTGGCAGCACCGCCAATAATGCCGCTGCCTTCCAAATACTGCGCGATAGACAGCGCCGTCTGCAGCTGCTCCGAGGCCAGTACAGTCACAGGAATGGTCTCCCCTTCCGGCTGTTCCGGCTGATAGGCAGTTGCTTGCTGCCCTTGCTCGGGGTTTGCCAACTGCACGCCCAGAATCTTTGTGTGCTGCTTTGCATCTGCATCACTGACTTTTTCCGTAAGCATACCGTCAGAGCGCATCAGCCACCAGCTTCCATCAGAAGCTTCTACGGAATACACAACGTCAATTTCCACTATTTCGAGTTTGACCGTATCAGGCAGTTTTATTCCTACCCGAACCCTATAAACATAAGGAAGCTTGGAAGTAATACTATTGCTGACTCTGGCTTCGCTTACAGAAAGCAAATTCTCGCCATCCTGAATACCGGAGGCTTCCCGGATATCCCAGGCTGAATACTTTTCGTTGCCAACAACTGTAACAGTTGAAACCTTAAAAAAGATAGACATACCGAAAACAATTGCCAACACCACCGCAACTACAGAAGCAAGATACAGCAGAAATCGATATTTATTAAAGGGGGTGGGCTGAGCATAAACCACGTCTGCGCCCGGGGCTTTCACCGGACGTTTCCGCTGAGGCCGCTTAGCCGGGGCTTTTTTAGCCGTTTTCGTGCGGGTAGCACTGCCGGAGGCCGGACGTCGGGTCTGACCTGCCGGTCTCTTTTTTTCTTTTGTATCCATAAATTATTTCTCCTTACCCAACTGCGCGATAACATCGCAAAGGCGCTCTGCTGAGTCCAAAACACACAATTTTTGTTGTGCCAGGCGCATTTGCGAGCTTGCCTGAACGTCCGTTACCAAGCGGGAAATTGCTGCCATCAGCGCTTCCGGGGTACAATCTTTTTCCAAAATCAGGGTCGCACCGCCGTTGTCAGACAATGCGCGGGCATTTTTCTCCTGATGATTATCTGTAACATTGGGGGAAGGCACCAGGATGCAAGGTGTACCGGATGCTGCGATCTCATTACAGGAAGAAGCTCCTGCCCGGCTGATGATCACATCTGCCGCCGCCATCATTGTAGGCATATTATAGATATACTCCTGCATGGAAATGCCCTTATTCTCCTTTAGATCCACACCTTGCTGAAGAACATACTCCGGCATCCATTCCACACCGTAGCGACCCACCGCGTGGATGTGCTGATATGGGTAACCTGCCTCTTTTTCTAAGCGAAACAGCTTCGCCATCGTCTCATTCATAACGCGGGCACCCTGGGATCCAAATGCCGACACAATCAAAGGCCGTTCATCCAGCCCAAGTTCCTTCCGGGCAGTTTCCTTGTGGGTGAAGATAAATTCTTTCCGCACCGGCATTCCCACTACCTCCACCTTTTCCGGGTGGGAATAGTATTTTTTGCTTTCCGGGAAACAAACCAGGACTTTATTCGCCCGACGGGCGATCATCCGGGTTGTCAGGCCCGGCATTGCGTTGGATTCGTGGACACAGGTAGGTATCCCCAACAAACTGGCAGCGTACAGGGCCGGAAAACTGGCATAACCGCCGGTACCTACCACCACATCTGCCTGAAAATCACGGATGATTTTTTTGCAGCGGCTCACTGCCTGAAACACATAGCTGACCGCCTGCAAATTATGCTTTAACGCTGCAAGGCTTTTCCCCCGGGACATACCGGAAGCCGGAATGGTCTCCAGCGTAAAACCTGCCTGAGGAACAAGCTGTTCCTCCATTCTGTCCTTTGCGCCGATAAACAGGATCTTGCTGTCCGGATGGCGCTCTTTCCACATATTGGCCACTGCGATTGCCGGATTAATATGGCCTCCGGTACCACCGCAGGTAAAAATCACATTCATTGCAAACCCTCCTGTATCGCCTCCCGATTGCGGTATCGAGACACGCTCAGTACAATTCCCATTTCTCCTAAATTCACTGCCAATGCTGTACCGCCGTAGGAGAAAAACGGCAAGGCAATTCCCGTAGAGGGAAGCAGATTCGTCACAACGCCTAAATTTAGAATCGTCTGCACTGCGATCAGCGTTACCAGTCCGGCTGCCAACACTGTAGCAAACCGATCCGGGGTACGCAATGCGATCCAATAACCCCTGAGTATGAGCATTGCAAAAAGCGCCATAATCAGCACTGCGCCTACAAGCCCCAATTCTTCGCAAATAATGGCAAAGATATAATCGTTATACTGAAAAGGCAAATACAAATATTTCTGCCGGCTTTTCCCAAAACCAAGACCAAACAACCCACCGGAGCCAATGGCATACAACGATTGCAAAATCTGATAACCGGTATCAGACGGGTCTTGTTCCGGGTGTAACCAGGCTGTCACCCGGTCTCCGGCATAGCCCATCAGGCTTACGTACACAACGACAAATACCACCGCGCAGCCTGCACCGGCCAACAACCACTTTGGGTTTGTACCAGCCACGAACATCATTACGACCGCCACCATACCCATCAGCATAATGGCAGACAGATGTTTTTCCAGCGCCAGGGGGATCAAAATGCCCAGCAACGCTGCACCAAATCCCAACACGCCATAGCGGAATTGCTTTGCAGAAGTGCCAAAGCCTTTTGTCAGCCGGGCAAACAAAAGAATCAACGTAAATTTTGCGATTTCAGAGGGCTGAAACTGCAGCCCTGCAATATTGATCCAGCGCTTTGCACCATTGACGGATTCTCCAAACAATAGCACCATCAAAAGCAGTGCAATACTGACACCGTATAGTGGCCAGGCCGCTTTCAGCCAAAAGCTGGGAGGAATTCTGCTAAGAAGTGCCATTCCCACCAGTCCGATTACTGCGCATACCGCCTGCTTTTCCAAATAGCGGGTAGAAACCGTATAACCGGTATCGTACTGGCTTTGGGCAAAGCTAGCCGAATACAGCATTGTAAGTCCCACACAAAGCAGGAGTATCAACAAAATCAAAAAGGGATAGTCAACACTTGCGACTTTCTTCAATGAAAGTCGGTTCTCTTTGGCATGCAGATTTTTCTGCCCTGCCATACAAAACTCCTTTTAGGCTACTATTCCGGAAATTCCAAACCAGGCCACCAGACACAACAATGCGCAGATGCCGGTAAATACCAAAACGATCTTGACTTCCTTCCAACCGCACATCTCAAAATGATGGTGGATCGGCGCCATCTTAAAGATTCGTTTGCCATGGGTCAGCTTAAAATAACCAACCTGTAAGATCACGGACAATGTTTCCACAAGATACACAAAGCCCACCAAAATCAGAACCAAGGGCATATCCAAAGCAAAAGCCATCGCACATACCACGCCGCCTAAAAACAGAGAGCCTGTATCGCCCATAAAGACCTTGGCAGGATGCCAGTTATAAAACAGGTAGGCAATCAAAGCGCCCAGCAGAGCTGCCGGCAAAAGTGCCAGATCAAAGCGCTCCATACCCACTGCAGCGGCTGTAAAAAACACCATTACAGGAATGGTCACACTGCCACACAGTCCATCAATACCGTCGGTAATATTCACCGCATTGACACAACCCACCATCACAAACATAGCAAAGAAAATATACAAAAGCGGATGGATTTCAATGGTGGTGTTTACAAAGGGGATATACAAATTGCAGGACATAACCCCCTGCTTGTACAGCAGGTAAAGGTAAATGGCCGATACAGCCAGCTGAAGCATTGCTTTCTGCGCAGATGTAAGACCCAAATTACGCTTAAACTTCAACTTAAAAAAGTCGTCTAAAAAACCTACCAGGCCAAAGCATAAGGATACACCCAGTACAAAAAACGCAGTGTAATCTTCCATAGTAAAGGCATTGGCGATCAGGCAGATGATCAGTGCAAGAATAAACATCAATCCGCCCATCATTGGTGTGCCGGTCTTTGTATTGTGCCAGGTGGGACCAACTTCACGAATGGACTGTCCTGCCTTCAACGCCCGCAAAATTGGCAATAGAATATAGCCAATTCCACCGCTTAACACAGCACCTGCCAGCACTGTTATCAGAATCTTCGTCACGATAGCCCCCTCCTTTATTTCTCTTCGTGCAAGAATTTTTGCAAAGCAAGATCCATTTTCATTCCGTGGCTGCCCTTAAACAGTAGCACATCACCGGGCTTGACCTGCAGTTTCAGCGCTTCCACCAGCTTATCCCGGTCATCAAAGGCTCTGGCGCAAACCGCAGACATTCCGCCTGTAACTGCGCCACTAAGGACACGACCGCTGTTAGGGCCGTAAGCAAACAACAAATCTGCTTTTTCTGCCACGATCCGGCCAACACGGTAATGCTCCGCCGGTGTGTTATCACCCAATTCCAGCATATCCCCCAACACTGCAATCTTACGGCCGTTTTTGTTGCCCAAAACAGACAGTGCTGCTGCCATAGACTCAGGACCTGCATTATAGCAATCCTGAATAATGGTATATGCGCCAGCCTGGAAAATCTCCTGACGGCCCTCCATATTGCGGAATTTCGCAAGGCAATTTGCCATTGTTTCCAGCGGCACATCAAAACACGTGCCCACAGCAATTGCTGCCAGCGCATCCGCCACATAGTGCTGTCCCTCCAGGGGCAGCTTTACCGTCCCGCTTTGCTTCGGAAGCTGCACGTCAAAAGACAAAACACCGTCATTTTCCGCTACATTGGTCGCCCGGACAGAAGATTCTGTGTTGCTGCTACCGAAATAGATTGCCTGGTTCAAAGTTTTATGCTGATTCCACAGCAGCGGATCATCGCCGTTGAGTACCACATTTCCCTTTTTCCCCAGGCCTTCCAGAATTTCCAGTTTGGCCTGCAAAATGCCTTCCACAGAGCCTAAATGCTCAATGTGCATCGTGCCGATATTTACAATCACTGCCACATCCGGTTTCGCGATTCCGGTCAAATAGGAAATTTCGCCAAAGTGGTTCATTCCCATTTCCAGCACAGCAACTTCCGTATCCTCCGGCATCTCTAAAATTGCCATGGGCATACCAATATCATTATTATGGTTGGCAGGGGTCTTGCTTACCCGGTATGTATCGCTCAGAACCGTGGCAACCATTTCTTTGGTAGTGCTTTTACCCACAGAACCGGTAATACCCACGACTTTGCAGCCCAATCGCTGCCGTTCGCCCCGGGCAATGTCTCCCAGAGCGATTCGGGTATCTTCTACCACAATGGCAGGATAATCGCCGTCACAATGGGTGCAAAGTACCGCCGCAGCGCCCTTTTCCAGCGCTGCAGGAATAAAATCGTGACCGTCACGTGCGCCTTGCAA
>JAZQWQ010000178.1:0-5619 GCA_045632385.1 Faecousia sp. | reverse complement strand
CCTTCTGATGCGCCGCAAATTTGTGTAAAAAATGTTGATGCCCACCTGGCTTTTTCCATTGAAACCGCTGCAGAGGAATTTCGCAAGAATATTGTTTGCATCCCCATCATTACCACAGCCATTTACCAAACCCTTGCACATTCCTGCATCCGGCAGCGCAGAAGTGTGGCACGGCATCAGTACAAATATATCAGCGAAGGCATCGAGCTGATGGAAAACAACCCCGATATGACCATTGGTGAGATCGCAAAGGTCTGCGGTGTCAGTGAGGGGTATTTCCGGAAGCTTTTCAAAGAATACAGTGGGGAAAACCCCATTTACTTCCGGCAAAAGCATCGGATTGAAAAAGCCAAGCAGCTGCTGCTTTTGGATATGTATTCCGTTGGGGAAATTGCCGAAACATTACATTTTTCTGATATTTACCATTTCAGTAATACTTTCAAAAAATTAACCGGCATCTCACCACAAAATTATATCAAACAAAACCGAATAAAATAAAAAGAGGGTGTAACACCCTCTTTTTCTTAGATTTTTCCGCCTACACGGCAAATTGCACCGGAAGCGGCCATTTCCTTTAAGGATTGGGCCAAGGACAAAAAGTCCTCTTTGGTTGTATGGAGCATTTCTCTGCGCAGACGACAAAGTTCTTCCCGGGTGACTCCCTTCAGATGTCGGAAGAATGCCAACTGGCAAATACTTCCCGGACCTGCAAGAGGCTCGCTCTTCCCCACCGCAGCGATGATGAGGTCCTCTATGGGCGTGTCAGATTCGCAAAATTCTTCTACGAAGTTGCCCATTTCCCGGAATGTCCGGAAGGTGGTCTGGGGATTGGGATCCCGATAAGAATAGCACAGCAAGTCTCCTCCTGCCCGAGCTGCCATTCCGGTACCGTAAGCACCGCCCTGTACCCGGACAGCATTCCACAGATAGTTATAAGAAAGCAAAACGCTGAGCACAGAGGCGCTACCGTGAACTTTTTTCCCCATAGCATACAAGTTATGACCCATAGCGCAATAATGCACACTGGATGGGATTGCAATTTCCTGAGGCAACTCCTGACACGCAGTTCGGGAAATATCTGCCGGACACGAACCCTGAGGCAGACTATTCAAAAAGCTTTCAAGCACATCCTGATGCAGCTTTCCGCCTATGCCCACATGGAGTCGCGCTTTGCAGAAAATTGCCTTTTGCATTTGCTGCAACTGCGCAAGTACATCTTCTTTATTTTTGTCAAAGTCCCGGGAAAGTGTCTGCATCCACTGCACATAGCTGTGTCCATCCAGCATTTCCCGGAGCGTGCCTGTCACGGAAAAAGGCGCAGTGGCTCTGGTGATCGCATAGCTGTGACCGGAGCTGATCAAAGATTGGCTCAGGGCATAATCACTCTGCTTTAACTCCTCTGCTACCCGATCCGACTCGATGTATTGGGTGTTATTCAGAATGTCCGCCACCAAAGCAAGACCCTTCTGCGCGTTCTCTTCCAGCATTTTTGCATAGATGTACAGACAAGGCGTGCATTCGTCCAGTTTTCCGTTTTTCTCCAGCAACTCCACGCTCGCTTCGAAGCCGCCCAGCCAAGTGCGCATCTGGGTTTGCAGTTGCGCTGCAGAGTAAGTTGTAGTCGACAGTTCTCCCAAAAGCATGCACAGCACATTTGCCATTTGCAACTGCTGGGAAGTCATTTCTCCCAACCGGAAGCACAAATTCAGGTATAGCACCCCATGGGTATCTGTTTCCACCTGCAGCACCGGATAATGTCCTACTGTTTCTGTCCGCGTGACAATTTCCACCGACTCCTCCGGAATATCCCGGATATTCAACTTAGGTAAGCAAGATAGATCTTCCTGGGTGTCCGGTGTCTGCTGCCACTGAAGGAAGCGGTCAAAGGTTTCCTTTTGCTTTATCCGTTCCTCCGGACTCCAGCAATCGAACCGATGCTGCATTTCTTCCTGTTCCCGGGCTTCCTCCTCCTGATTTTTCCCCTCCTTGGGTACGACCTCCAGGACACACATTTCCTGCTGGAACAATTCCAGCATCAGGTTTTCAAAGTACTCCGTATTGAGTTTCTTCCGTAGGTCGTCAAAAAGCTGCTCCGTGTCCCACTGGGCAATAGGATCACCGCCATATAGCCACGTATCCAGGGCTCGCAAGCCCAGCATCAGGCCATAGGGCTCTTTCACCTCCCGGCAGTGGAATGCAAAACGTTCCAAAGAGGCCAGCAGATCTTCTTTGTTCAGACCCTCTTTGTAAAGGGTCTGAACGGTATTTTTCAAAACCTTCTCCACCTCTTGCATCTGCTCCTGCTTGAGGTTTCGCACCTTCAGAGAAACAAAGCTTTGGTAGATGCCGTCATTATACTCGGCCACAGCCTCCTGACCAACTCCGGCCTCCAAAAAGGCGCGCTGCAAAGGTGCTTCATTAGAACCCGTCAAATAATCGCACAAAATGCGGCCGGCATAATTTTTTTCAATATCACAGAATTTACCCGTAATTCTGGACAACACCATATGGCAAAGGGCATCTTCCTTTTCCGCCTGATAATACACAGTCTTTTGGGCAGGCTTCATTTCCTGTTCCCGGATGAAGAAGTCCTTTTCCCGGAAATCGTAGTGGCTTAAGTACTCCCGGTCCATATATTCCAGCAGCTTTTCCGGCTCCAGATTGCCGTCCAAGAAAATTTTGGCATTGGAGGGGTGGTAAAAACGCTGGTGGGAAGCCAAAAACTGCTGGTAGGTCAGCTCCGGAATATACCGGGGATTGCCGCCGCTGCAGAAGCTGTAGCAATTGTCCGGAAACAACATTGCTTCCGTTTCCTCTGCCATCAGGCTTTCCACATCAGAAAAAACGCCCTTCATCTCGCTGTACACAACACCGTTACAACCGGGGGCTTTCCCAGCATCCTGAATCTCGTAGTGCCAGCCTTCCTGCATAAAGATCTCCGGCTTTTCGTAAATATTCGGGCAGAACACCGCATCCAGATACACCTGCACCAAATTAAAAAAGTCCTGGTCATTTCGGCTGGACACCGGATACACTGTCTTGTCGGAATAGGTCATTGCATTGAGGAACGTCTGCATAGAACTTTGCAGAAGCACCGCAAAAGGTTCTTTCACCGGAAATTTCTTAGAGCCGTTGAGCACACTGTGCTCTAAAATGTGGAACACGCCGGTATGATCTTCCGGCAAAGTCTCAAAGGCAATAGCAAATGTCTTATTTTCACAGGGACGGCGGCAGTACAGCACTTCTGCTCCGGTTTTATCGTGGCGCAGGAAATACATTGTACCCTCGGTGGCAGTCATCTCCTCGCTGCGTAGCAACGTATATCCCAGGGCGCTCTGCCCAATATTCAGTTGTGTAATTTTTTGAATTGTTTTTTGCATAGTACATCCTCTTTATTATGGTTTGCTCCTATTATAGCATCTGTCCGCCTATTTGGGAAGAGGTTTTCTCCACCTGTAAAAAACTGACTGGGACTTGCGAAAATTCCTTTTTTCAGGTACAATAATCTTGAGGTGATTTTGTGGACAAGTACACATTGTTGCGGAGTAAGAAGCTGTATCTTATGGATATGGACGGCACGCTTTATTTAGGCAATCAGCTTTATCCCTTTACGAAAGCGTTGCTCAAAACCCTGAAAGACACTGGCCGCCGCTACTTATTTATGACAAACAACTCCTCCAAAAGCGTGGAGGCTTACATAGAAAAGCTGGCAAAGCTGGGAATTGAAGCCACCCGGGAAGACTTTATGACATCTACCCAGGCAACGATTTTCTATCTGCAAAAGCATCATCCGGGACGAACCTTTTATCTGTGCGGCACCGCTTCTATGGAAAAGGAACTGCTGGATGCCGGTATTTTGCTCAGCCGGGATCTTAATAAAGTGGATGCGGTGCTGATGGGTTTTGATACAGAACTGACTTTCCAGAAGCTGGAGGATATCAGCCGTCTTCTGCTCACCCGGAAGGACATTCCTTACATTGCCACCAATCCGGATCTGGTGTGCCCCACGGAGTTTGGCAGCGTACCGGACTGTGGCAGTGTGTGTATGATGCTGAAAAATGCCACCGGTCGTACCCCTGTGGTCATTGGAAAACCCTCTCCGTTAATGCCGGAATTGGCGATGGAAAAATTCGGCTACAAAAAAGAGGAAACGGCCGTAGTCGGTGACCGAATTTACACGGATGTAAAGTCCGGTCTCAATGCCGGTGTCACAGGAATTTTGGTGCTCAGCGGTGAAACTACGCCGGAAATCTTGGCAGCTTCTCCGGACAAACCCCATTTGGTTTTACAGGATGCCTCAGAAATTTTGAACGCAATTCAGTAAAAGCACCCCGCCTGACGGCGGGGTGCTCAATTTTTATTCCACATTGTTGCAAGCTTTTTCAGAAAGCGCTACGATTTGGTCGCAGATCTCCAAAGCAGCCGGTCTGTGGGTGATGATCAGCACGGTCTTGTTGGTCATTGCCTGCAGGTTTGCCAGCAATCTCCTTTCCGTCGTCTCATCCAAAGCGCTGGTCGCTTCGTCCAAAAGCAAGATCGGTCGGTTGCTGTATATTGCTCTTGCAATGGCAAGTCGCTGGAGCTGTCCTTCCGAGAGGCCTACACCTCTCTCGCCCAGCTTGGCTTCCAGGCCATCGGGCAATTCCTCTACGAAATCTGCGCAGGCAATTTCCAGGGAACGCTGCAGCAACACTTCGTCCACCGTATCGCCGTCGGTAAAACCGGTGATTGCATCCCGAATCGTGCCGCTCATCAAATGATTACCCTGAGGCACATAGGCAAACAGGCCACGGTAAATCTCATTTAAATCAGCGGTTTGGGTATTTGTCTGGATATAGCATCTGCCGCTGTCTAACTGATACAGGGACAGCAAAATCTTCATAATGGTGCTCTTGCCGCTTCCGGAGCCACCGGTCAGCGCGACACAGCTTCCTTTTGTAATGCGCAGGTTCACATTCTCCAGCACAGTTTCTGTCTTCGTCTGCGCCATATTCTCTGCGATGTCGCCATAGGCAAAAGTGCCGTTCTCCAAGCCGATGCTAACCAGATGCTTGTCATAGAGTTCCTGAATTTCTTCAGCAGAATAGGAACTGGGTAACTCTTGTGTCAGCTGTTCAATTTCGATCAGCCGTTCTACGCTTGCAACCACACCGTACCAGCGGGGCAAGAAGCCACTGAGGTTGGCAAAGGGCGCTTGCACCTGACCAACCAGCTGCAGCATTGCGGTAAAGGTACCATAGCTCATCGTCCCTTGTAAAATGCCATAGCCGCAAAAAGCCGCACCAAACACATAGGCGCCGTTCATCATACCGCTAAAGCCGATATTGCAAAGATTGGAAAAGCGTCTGCGCTTCATAATCGCTTTATGGTGCTGCTCCATTTTTTGGTCAGCATCCTTCATAACTGCCTTACCGCCAATGTATGCGCGCACCACCAGCAGGCTACCCAAAATCTCCTGCAGCAAGGATCGCATACTGCTTTGGCTCTCCTGGACAGTTTTATGCAGTGCCTTCATTTTCTTGCGGTAGCTATAAGTAAGTAGCATCAAAAGTAGTCCACCAGGGATCAGCAGCCATAAAATCCGGGGCTCCATTGCCACGATCACGCCAAGTGCGCCCA
>JAZQWQ010000177.1:0-4532 GCA_045632385.1 Faecousia sp. | reverse complement strand
CTTCGCCATCTCCAGGCACTGGGGGTCCGGAGTGATGTTGCGAGCGATCAGCAGCGCGGGAGATTTGTAAGAGAACAGCCGGTCAAAGGTCATGGCGCGCTCCGCGTCCGTGAGCTTTTGCAGATAGCTGGTTTCCACATTGCCCATAACCTGCAGCCGCATAGGCTCAAAGTGATCGTAGTAGCCAGCCAGCTGCAGACCGGGACGCGCCACATCCACCACGGTCAGCCGAATTTTATCGTAATCCGTAGCGGCATACGCCACCTCAAGGCCGAATTCCTCTACCAATGTCGTCAGCAGGACACTGTGGAAATCAAACATTCTTCATCACCTCATCCTTCTTTATGAAACCCATTATACCGACACCGCTGTGGAATATCAACATTATTTTCAAAAAACAAAAATTTTTCCAAAAAAACACTTGCTTTTTTCGGCAATGTCTGGTATCATATCAAAGCGCCTGTTTTGGGGCGTAGTTTTTGAGTTAGCATTTCGGATAGGAGGTGCAGTGAATGGCGAAGTGTGATTATTGTGGCAAGGGCGTTACCTTCGGTATCAAGGTTTCCCACTCCCACAGACGTTCCAACAGAACCTGGAAGCCCAATGTAAAGCGGGTCAAGGCCATTGTTAACGGTACTCCGTGCCATGTGTACGCTTGTACCAGATGCCTCCGTTCTAACAAGGTTGAGCGAGCTGTCTGATTTTACCCGGCAACCAATAATGGCATTGCTTATGCAATGCCATTTTTTGTTTGCAAAATACAACCCCGAAGAGAGAAATCTCTTCGGGGTTTTTTATTTAACCAAACAGCAGACGGAAATAGTCTGTCTTCAGAACACCGGAACTGTAGGTCATCTTGTTTTTCACAATTGCCTTAATGGATTTCACGTAATCCTCCGGAATTACCGTATCCTCGGAAGCCGGCACAAACTTGCCCTTGGTGGCATAGTAGGTGCCAAGTTCGGTCTTCCATTCGTAGTTGGCATTCCACACCAAAGGCATTGCATCAGAGAACACATCTCTGCCAACCATCAAACGGGAATCGTATTCCAAACCAAAGAGGTTGGACAGCGTGGGGAGAATATCGCAGCCAAAGGTAGGTGTATCCACCACGATGGGATCCATTTTCTCCAGGCAGCCACTCCAAATAATCAAACGGGAGTGATCGCGCTGGAAATAGTTGGTAACTTCATAGCCGTAAAGCTCAGAAAGATACGGCATATCTCCCAGCTTTGCATCGTTGTCCAAGCCATAGGGGAAGTGATCTGTGGAAATACAGATAACCGTATCATCCGCAAGTCCCTTCGCTTCCAGCTCCGCAACCACATAAGTCATTGCATCTTCGAAGTCCAGATTGGCTGCAAGATAGCCCTTGACAGTGTCAGAGTAAGACAGGTGTGCCACACGATCCCAGTGCTTTCTTGTCATAGAGTTGCCGCTTTTGGTGTAGTTACTATGACCACTAACGGTCATATAATACACATTAAAATGTTCCTTGTCGATATAGGTGGGCAGGGTGCCAGAGAACATCTCATAGTCACTCTGAGGCCATGCCTTTTTCACGTATTCTTCCATACCGTTTCCGCGACCCATAAAGCCGTCTGAATAGCCCAGATTGATATGGGTCTTATTTCGGGAGTAGTAGGTATGGGAATTGTTGTGGAAAGCTTTGCCATAGTAACCCAGGCGGTCCAGCTGACTACCCATCGTGAAGTAGTTCAGGTTGTCTGCCGTATTTTTAAAGGATTTACCACCGGAAGTGGGCAGCATACCGAAAATATTTTGATATTCACCACCGGTCGTACCGGCACTGGCCGGCTGATAGTAGTCTGTAAACTGGATTCCCTTATTGGCAAGACGGTACAGCGTCGGTGTCAGCTCCGGGTCAATGACCTCTGCAGAAAATGCCTCTGCCGAAATCAAAATGAGATTTTTGCCTTTGAAAAGACCCGTAAATTCATTTTGCTTGGAGGGGGTCAGACTGCTGACGTAGGTGTTCAGTTTTTTCTGTTCAGAACTGGCTTTTTTATTCAGTGCATCAAAGTCCAGGTTCAAAGCATTGTAACCATATTCTATAACCGCCTCGGTCGTTTCGACGGTTGCTTCCGTTCCTTCTGTCCCCTCCGTATCCTGCGGTGTTGTCTCCTGGGGAATGACCGGAACATTGGGATTATCAAAGCTGTAATCATCACCAAACATATGGCTCTGCACATCCAAACGCAGACCGGTGATCAGGCCAAACTCGGACACTGCAGTCTGGAAGTTATATTGTTCGTGATAGACCAGGCTCAAAGACGGGTGCATCAGCACAAACAGCACGCAGAAAATATAGATTGCCAAAGAATACACCACGGTTAAGATCCGGGTGCGCTTTGTAGAAGGCAGCGGAAGCAGGCCGCCCTTTTGGCAGATGAAGTAGAAGGCTGCCGGCAAGGCCATCAGCAAAATGATAAAAATACCGCCCTTCAGGAAGATCAGCGCCATCAGCTCACCAAAGTAGCTGGTCAGGGCATCACCGGCGCCGCCGGACATTGTGTTGATATCATAAAACTGCTTAAACTGCTTATAAATCAAAAACTGGACAATATAAGCAAGGCTCGTTCCCACCACCAAAACACCGGCAACAATACGGTTTAACTTGATATTTTTTGAAATGGTAGAAAACAAATAGCCCAAAGAGCCGTAGGCTACGCTGAACAACACGGTGTACAAAAGTCCGATTGAAAACAGATGTCCCACCGTCGTGATCCGGAACAAAACTTCCAGATACAAAACCGTCAGGCTAAAGTAGATATTAAACGCAAAATTATCGGTTCGAATTCTCTTTCTCTTTTCCATAATTTTCTCCAGTAGCTTACGCTTTATCTTTCTTAAAAAGGTTTGTCTTTCTTTCCTGACCGTTCAATAACCGAATAATGTTTCCTTTATGCATCCAAATAGTCAGCGCGCCTGTTAAGACACCACAGATCATCATGGCTGGCTGGTTGAAATGCAGAATAAGGAAGCTTAAAGAAAAGGCAGCCGCTGCCAACACAGAGCCTAAAGAAACATACTGTGTCCAAAAATACGCAACAGCAAACACCACAAGGATAATAACGGCAATGCGCCAATCTGTCATCAGGGCAACAAACAGGCCACTTAAAATACCTTTACCGCCCCGAAAACCCAGGAATACCGGGCAAACATGTCCCAAAATCACGCCGAATCCACCAATTGCAGACCCTGCCTGAAAACCAAGGCTGGTTTGCACCAGCAGACCGCCGATCACGCAGGCTGCAATGGCTTTTTCCGCATCAATAAGGATCACGGTCAACGCACGACCAGCACCGTAGTTACGAATAAAATTCGTCAGCCCGGCATTTCCGCTGCCATGGGTGCGGACATCATCTCCCATCATATGGGACACCACAACTGCGCCATTGAGATTACCCAGCAAATATCCTATCACAATTGCTAACAGCCACACAACTCATTCCTCCTTATCGCCCTTCTGACGAATGGTGATTCGTACCGGCGTACCCTTCAGGCCAAACACCTCACGAATTTGGTTCTCCAAATATCTCTGATAGGAGAAATGGAACAACCGGGCATCATTGCAGAAAATGACAAAATGCGGAGGCTTTGTGCCAGCCTGGGTCATATAGTAGATCTTCAGACGGCGTCCTTTATCCGTAGGCGGCTGCACACGGGCCGTTGCCTCTGCCAGAATGCTGTTCAGCGCACCTGTGGTAATGCGGCTGGTATTCTGCTTGTGAACCTCCTGGATCACAGAAAACAGCTTATCCACACGCTGTCCGGTCAGCGCAGACAGGAATACAACCGGCGCATAGGTCATATAGCTCAGACCGTCACGGACGTCTGCTTCCTTATCACGCATGGTGTTGGTTTCCTTGTCCTCCACAGCGTCCCATTTATTTACGACAATAATGGCCGCCTTACCGGCTTCATGGACAAGACCGGCAATTTTGGTATCCTGCTCGGTAACGCCTTCGTTGGCATCTACCAAAACAAGGCACACATCCGCCCGTTCGATGGCGCTGATGGTGCGCATATTGGAATATTTCTCAATTATATCGTCCACCTTGCTCTTACGGCGCATACCGGCAGTGTCAATCAGACAATATTTCCCGGTTTCATTTTCAAAGTAGGAGTCGATGGCATCCCGGGTCGTACCGGCTACGTTGGAGACAATCACGCGCTCCTCACCCAAGATGCGGTTCAAAAGGCTGGATTTGCCCACGTTAGGCTTACCTACAATCGCAACTTTGATGACCTCGTCTTCTTCCTCATCTACAGGCGCATCCGGCATATTCTCCAAGCACCAATCCAGCAGATCGCCGGTTCCGTGACCGTGGACAGCGGAGACCTCAAAAAGATCACCTATCCCCAAGCTGTAGAACTCATAAACATCCGGATTGACAGGTCCCACAGAGTCACATTTATTTACAGCCAGCGCCACAGGCTTTCCGGATTTACGCAACATTGTAGCTACGTCCACGTCTGCAGCTGTAACACCGGTACGCACATCAGCC
>JAZQWQ010000176.1:0-2814 GCA_045632385.1 Faecousia sp. | reverse complement strand
AAACGAAGTTCGCCGCAGTTATGTGTTCTGGATTGCATCATAGCTTTATCCCCTTATCTTTGATTTATCGATTTATTTTCTCACAAAGATGGGAAAAAGTCAAGTTTCGTTGCCTGCATTTCCGTATTTATCTACGCTGATGACCCGATATTTTGCTTTAGGATCGAAGACCTGCAGGTTCAGCGCCACAGTAGAGGCAATCTGTGTGCCGTCAGCAAACACCCGGTAGTAGCAATGCTCCGGGTCGGGGCAGGCATCCCAGGACAATGTGTTGCCCTTTCGGGTCACTTTCTTGATTTTGGAGGGGATTCTGTCCACATAGTCTGTGGTCAGGAATGTGACAGACCGGGGCGCAAGGGTCAGCTTGGCTGTTCCGTCACACTCTACCGTGCCGGAAAATGGCTGGAGATCGCAGAAGGGATTGTATGGAATGTTATCTGCAGAAAAATCGTAGCGGCGCATAGGCTTATCCATATTATGCTCGATAGATACCTCTACTTCCTGGGGCTTGTCATGCCAGCTGATGATACAGACAGACACAGAACCATCGGCATTGGTCACAGCCGCTGCACGAAGCTTTTCGTCATCCCACTGGCTCTCCAGCACCCGGGAGCCTTTCCGGAACAATTTCGCCAAATAGCCCATAGTATACAGCGCTGCCCGGGAGGAATAATCCTGTTCGTCGTCGCACCAACGGATCAGGCCGTGCTTATTATAGCGGATATGCAGACCGTGACCGGAGAACCGGGCAACGTCATACCGGGCCTTTTCCTCCGGGGTGTCGCCGTCCTCCCGGATAAAGGGATCGGGATAGTCAAACAGTGTCCAGAACACACCGGCAAAGGTACCGGAATTTATGACAGACAGCGCCATTTCTGATATTGCAATTGCGTGGATGCCGTCATTTTCCGGATGTACCGCCGCATAGGACATATCCAAAAACATTGGCGCGCCCTCACTGCTTCTGTTGGCAGGGTTCAGGCCGTATTCGCCCAAAATAAACCGTCGTTGCACCTTCCGGGCCTGATTGGTCAGCTCTGAAAAATGGCCCAGACAGTAGTTGTACAGCTCCGGATCACCGGGCTGCAGCTTATGTAAGTACAGATGGGCGCAGTAGTCATCGGTAATATTATCCATATTTTCGATTGCCCACTGGATATGGGGGAAGAAGGATTCGCCGGAGCTGTCGGTGGCCACCAGACCCACGTCCAGTCCGTGGCGCTGCAAGGCCCGGTAAAGGCCCTCGTGCAGTTTGGCAAACAGCTCCAAATTTTTGGAAAGAAAACCGTAACGGTTGCCCACAGAAAGCTCATTGGTCACACAGAAATAGCGGATTTTGGTACATCCGCGAACCTTGATCAGGTAGTGCAACTTCTGCGCAGTACGCTCATAATAATCCTCATAATCAAAGTCCTCCGTGGGCATTGGCATCCTGCCGGGGACCATATAGATCAGCGTACCGGCATTCCGGAAGGTCTGGTCATAGTAGTCCGCGAACCGGTCCATTGCCTCCTGGGTCCAATCGGCAAAGCCGCCGTATACCCGGGAAAAGGTGGGACTGATTTCCCGGAAGGTCTTCAGCACACGCTGGTTCAGAAATTCCTCCGACATAATGGGTGTCATGGTAGCTTCGCTGTTGTGAAATCCCAGGCCGCCAAAAAGCCATCTGCGCACAGGCTTTGTAATGGTAATCTTGCTCATTGCACATTCTCCCTTTTGTTGTTTTTATCATTATATCATCTGCAAAAATAAACCTCAATGCGATATATTCACCGGGATTATCAATTTATTGACATTATTTTGAACAAAACCAAGGCTATTTCCTGAAACTTTCTGTGAATACTATGAAAAAAAGAAAAAAAGTGCAATTTTTAGATTGATTTTACAGCTGTTTTCGCATACAATAGATGGGCTGACATTTTTCAGCAGAAACCGGGGGTGCCCTTTATGCTTAATATTGTCCTGGTAGAGCCTGAAATCCCACAAAATTGTGGCAACATTGCAAGAACCTGCGCTGCCACCGGTGCAAGACTGCATCTGATCCATCCGCTTGGCTTTGACATTTCGGAAAAAGCCGTCAAGCGGGCAGGTCTGGACTACTGGCATTTGGTAGAAGTCTTTGAGTATGAAAGCTTGGCAGACTTTTTCCAAAAAAACGATGTGAAGCAAATGTGGTGTCTTTCCACAAAAGCCCCAAGATGTTACACAGAAGCTGATTTTCAGGACGAGTGTTATCTGTTCTTCGGCAAGGAAACCAAAGGTCTTCCCGAGGAATTTCTGGAGCAGCACCGGGAAGAATGCATCCGCCTGCCTATGCGGGATGCTGCCCGAAGCCTGAATTTGAGCAACTCTGTGGCCATCGCAGTTTATGAAGCCTTGCGCCAGCTGGAATTTCCCGGACTGCTGGATCACGGAAAAATGAAATACTAACGTACGGAGGAAACACACAATGAACTACAACAAGAAGTCTATTGAAGATATTGAAGTAGCCGGTAAGCGCGTTCTTTGCCGTTGCGACTTTAATGTTCCCACCAAGGACGGCAAGATCACTTCCGACAAGCGTATCGTTGCCGCTATGCCCACCATCGAGTACCTGGTAAACAAGGGCGCAAAGGTCATCCTGTGCTCCCATATGGGCAAGCCCAAGGGCGAATGGAAGCCCGAGCTGAGCCTGAAGATCGTAGCTGACCGCCTGAGCCAGCTGCTGGGCAAGGAAGTTATTATGGCTTCCGACGTTGCCGGTGAGGACTCCAAGGCTAAGGCTGCTGCTCTCAAGGACGGCGACGTAATGCTGCTGGAGAACACCCGTTACAT
>JAZQWQ010000175.1:0-3168 GCA_045632385.1 Faecousia sp. | reverse complement strand
GTTGAGGTTGCCGGTAAGAAGATGCAGGCTGACTTTGAGTCCGTTATCGAGCGTAAGTTCCACGCATGGTTTAACTATATGGAAGGTGTTATGCACACCGGTCAGCGCAACCAGGTGCGTGTTCGTGTTTCCAATGTTGCATTCGAGGCTGGTCTGAAGCTGAAGGACTTTGCGGAAGTTCTCTATGTGATGATCATGAACGAGTTCGACGCAGTTGTGGATAAGTGCCAGATCACGATTATCACAGATGCTGCGGAAGCTGCAAAGTTCCGTGATGAGGTTGCAATGCCTCGTTATGCGCAGCGCGATGAGCGTTTGGCATCTATGACCGACGAGTCCGTTGACCGCTACTACACCTGCATCCTGTGCCAGTCCTTTGCACCTGCTCACTGCTGCGTGGTTACTCCCGAGCGTCTGGGCCTGTGTGGCGCGGTTTCCTGGCTGGATGCCAAGGCTACCAATGAGCTCAACCCCAACGGCCCTTGCCAGCCCATTCTGAAGAAGGGTCTGATCGATGAGCGTACCGGCCGTTATGAGGAAGTTAACCGTATGATCGCGGAAGCTACCTACGGCGCGGTTGAGAATGTTACCCTGTACTCCATTCTGGAAGATCCCATGACCTCCTGCGGTTGTTTCGAGTGCATTTGCGGCATTGAAGCGGTTTCCAATGGTGTTGTGGTCGTCAACCGTGAATATAAGGGTATGTCCCCTGCAGGTATGACCTTTGGCGAACTGGCATCCTGCACCGGCGGTGGTGTCCAGACTCCCGGCTTTATGGGTCACGGCCGTCACTTCATCGCTTCCAAGAAGTTCCTGTCTGCCGAAGGCGGTATCGCACGAATCGTGTGGATGCCCAAGGAACTGAAGGACGATGTTTCTGAGCGCCTGAATAAGACAGCTTTGGAACTGTACGGCATTGAGAATTTTGTGGGTATGGTGGCTGACGAGACCATCACCTGCGATGCAGAAGAATTGATCGCCTGGCTGACCGAAAAGGGTCACCCGGTTTTGGGCTTGGAGCCTTTGATGTAAGATTTCCCGGGGCGGTGGAAACACCGCCCCAAGATACGCGGTGTTTATCAATCATGAATCCCCCAGTCAAAAATCAAAGATTTTTGACAGCCCCCTTACATAAGGGGGCCTTTAGACGGTGCTTCTTAAGAACATCTGCACCAAAGCCTCCCTTTTGAAAGGGAGGGGGACCGCTTTAGCGGTGGAGGGATTCACTACCGGCATTCACAGTGCCGAAATAGAACTTAGGATTGTTGAAAAAGGAAATGTTTCAATGAGAGTTATTTTTGAAATTGAGGGCGGAAGCCCGGTTACGATGGAATGTAACGTTGGAGATAATTTGCTGGAACTGGCGCGTCGGGGCAATGTGGCCATCGATGCCCCTTGTTCCGGTAACGGCTCTTGCGGCAAGTGCCGTGTGAAGTTACTGGAGGGTGAGGTGGAGAGTATCCCCTCCCGGCATATCTCTGACGAGGAATATAAAGAAGGCTGGCGGCTTAGCTGCAACTGCAAGGTTGTGGGGGATTGCCGGGTTTTGGTGCCGGATATTGCCAGCGCCTATCAAAGCCGAATGAAGACCGCTGACCTTTCTTCCCCGGAGGAAGTGGCCATCTTTACCAAAGCCCAGGAAGATATGGCGGCGGCTGGTCTTGCTTTTGGTACGGACTTGGTGGCGGTGGAGATCACGATGACCGAACCCACCGGCGACGACACCATGCCGGATATTGAACGGCTGACCTGGGCGCTTCAGGCAGAAACCGGGGTAGAAAAGGTGAAAGTGCCACATCCGGTGATGGTGAAAATGGCGGAAGTTTTGCGTGAAGAAAACTGGCATATTACTGTAAAAGGCAGTGTAAATGACAATGTTTTCACCTGTATGAAGTTATGTAAACCGGAGGATAAGCGTTTGGTTGGCTGCGCCATTGACATTGGTACGACCACCGTTTCCGGTGTTCTGACCGACCTGGAAACCGGCGAAATTATCGCCAAGGGTTCTTCCGGCAACGGACAGATCCGCTATGGCGCGGATGTCATTAACCGAATCATTCAGCAAAGTAAGCCCGGCGGCAAAAAGGCGCTGCAGGATGCCATTGTGAAGGAAACCTTGGTGCCGGTGATGGCAAAGCTGTGCCAGCAGGCAGGTGTTTCTGCTGACCAGATTTTGCGGCTGTGCATTGGCGCAAACACCACGATGAATCATCTTTTGGTGGGTGTGGATGCAGACCCGGTGCGGATGGACCCCTACATTCCCAGCTTCTTTGCCTGGGAGGACCTGACCGCCAAGGATATCGGTTTACCTGCCAATCCTTTGGCGAAGGTCATCCTTGCTCCCAACATTGGCTCTTATGTAGGCGGTGATATCACTGCCGGCGCGCTGGCCACCATGATGTGGAACAGTGAAGAAATGACCCTGTTTATTGACCTGGGTACAAATGGCGAGATCGTCTTCGGCAATCAGGACTTTTTGATGAGCTGCGCTTGCTCGGCAGGTCCTGCCTTTGAGGGCGGCGACATCTCCTGCGGTATGCGGGCCACTGACGGCGCGGTGGAGGCGGTGACCATCGACAAAGAAAGTATGGAGCCGACCTTGACCATTGTAGGCGAAGCAGGACAAAAGCCGGTGGGTATCTGCGGCAGTGGTATTATTGATATTATTGCAGAGCTGTTCCGGTGCGAAATCATCAATGCAAGAGGTTTGTTTGCCCGGGAGGGCAGCCGGGTTGCCCGGGATGAACACGGGATGGGTCGGTATATTTTGGCAACTGCCGAGGAAAGCGAAACCGGCAGAGAAGTGTCCATCAACGAGGTGGATATCGACAACTTTATCCGTGCTAAGGGCGCAATTTATTCCGGCATCGATACGCTGCTGCAAAGCGTGGATATGACCCCGGAGTGCATTGAAAAGGTGGTTGTTGCCGGCGGTATCGGCAGCGGCATCAATATGAAAAATGCTATCCGCATCGGTATGCTGCCGGATGTGGAGCTGGAGAAGTATCATTACATCGGCAACTCCTCTTTGACCGGCGCTTATGCGATGGTGATGAGCCAGGAGGCAAACGTGAAATGTCACGAGGTGGGGGCGAATATGACGTATTTGGAGCTGTCTACCTACCCGGGATATATGGATAGCTTTGTGGCGGCTTGTTTCTTGCCGCA
>JAZQWQ010000174.1:0-5478 GCA_045632385.1 Faecousia sp. | reverse complement strand
AATTGAAATTCGAAAGACAGGAGGAAAAACCGCGTATCTGATATTCGGTCTTTCCTTCTTTTTTTGCGAATTTAATTATCAAAAAATTGGAGGAATTTTCAATGAATCTGATCTATGGCATTAAAGACAAACCCAAATTTGGCCAGATGCTGATCTTCGCATTCCAGCAGGTTCTGGCAATCCTGGCAGCTACCATCGCAGTTCCCGCAATCATCGGTAACGGTATGAGCCAGGCGGCTGCTTTGTTCGGCGCTGGTGTGGGTACCATCGTTTACCAGCTCTTCACCCGTTTCCGCAGCCCCGTGTTCCTGGGCTCTTCCTTCGCATTCCTTGGCTCTATGGGCGCAGCCTTCGCAGGCGCTGCTTCCGGTTCTGCCGGCTTTGCAGGTATCCTGTTGGGCGCTGTGTTCGCAGGTCTTGTTTATGTGGTGATCGCCCTGGTGGTTAAGGTTGCCGGCGTCAAGTGGATCGACAAGCTGATGCCCGCTGCTGTTATCGGACCCACTGTGGCCATCATCGGTCTGAGCCTGGCAGGCAATGCTGTGGGCGACCTGACTACCGGTCGTGTTGCCGGCTGCAGCCCCTATGTTGCTTTGATCTGCGGTCTGGTGACTCTGCTTGCCATCGTTCTGTTCTCTGTTTACGGCAAGAAGATGATGAAGCTGATTCCCTTCGTGCTGGGTATCCTGGTGGGCTATGTGGTCGCTACCATCTTCACCGTGATCGGCACTGTTTCCGGCAACGATGCTCTGAAGGTTATCGACTTCTCCGCATTTGCCAACCTGAAGATCTTTGCTATTCCTGATTTCACCTTTGTGAAAGCTTTCCAGGGCTTCAAGGAAATTGATGCTACCTACATTGCAACCGTTGCTGTTGCCTATATTCCTGTGGCGTTCGTGGTCTTTGCTGAGCACCTGGCTGACCACAAGAACCTGTCTTCTATCATTGATGAAAACCTGCTGGAGAACCCCGGTCTGCACAACACCCTGTTGGGTGACGGCGTTGGCTCCATTGCCGGTGCTTTCTTCGGCGGCTGCCCCAACACCACCTACGGTGAGTCCGTTGGCTGTGTGGCAATCACCAAGAACGCTTCCGTGGTAACCATCACCACCGCAGCGATCCTGTGCATCATCATCTCCTTCTTTGGTCCTTTCATCACCTTCCTGGCTTCCATCCCCAACTGCGTGATGGGCGGCGTGTGCATGACCCTGTACGGCTTCATCGCTTGCTCCGGCCTGAAGATGATTCAGAAGGTCGACCTGAACAACAACAAGAACCTGTTCGTTGTTGCTGTTATCCTCATCGCTGGCATTGGCGGCCTGTCCCTGACCTTCGGTAAGGTGACCCTGACCTCCATCGCTTGCGCTCTGATCCTGGGCATCATCGTCAACCTGGTAGTATCCAAGGCAAAAGACGAATAATCCTCAGAGAGTCATAGAAACACCAAACCGTCAAAACAGAAACATATTGAGATAAAAAAGCCTCTATTATCGGTTGTAGGGGACGGGTCTTCCGTCCCCTCTAACGGAGAAGGGGCCAAAAAACTTGCTGGCGCAAGATGTTTTGACTTACTTCACAACTCGAACCTTACCGTACCTATGTACGCCTACAGGTTCGAGTTGTTTGTCTTTGGCGTTTCTCTGACCTCTGCAAAAAATACTGCCGGTTTATTCCGGCAGTATTTTTTTGTCCAAAAAGGCATACAGTAAGGTTGCTCCCAAACCAATGGGCAGCCACAGAAGGCAAAAGGGCAAACAAATCTGTCCCTTTATATTCAGGGGCATTTTCCGGTAGTCCCACACATCGTAATTCCGGTTGACCAAAAGCCCTGCCAAAAATTCGATCCCGGTAATGATCCCTGCCCCCACAAGGGCGCGGGTAAGGGGCTTTTTGGTCACTTGTCCCAGCTTTCCCAAAAGCAAAAAACAAGTACCCCCGGCCAAAAACATACTGCTGTGACTCCATCCCCGCCAGAGCAGTTCTAACCCCATATAGGCCGTACCACCCAAACTAAATAGCCAACATTTCTTCCAAAATTTCAAAAGAATTCACCTCCAACTAAGTTTTCCCGAAAAAATCTCGAAAAATACGAACATTTCTCTTGACAAAACCTTGCTTGGTGGATATAATAACAAAGCTGAATTTCAGCGCGAAGAAAATATGGCGGCGTAACTCAGTTGGTAGAGTACCCGGTTCATACCCGGTATGTCACCTGTTCAAGTCAGGTCGCCGCTACCAGGCCCGTTGGTCAAGCGGTTAAGACACCGCCCTTTCACGGCGGTAACATGGGTTCGATTCCCGTACGGGTCACCAAAAAAAGACACACACCATTTGGTGTGTGTCTTTTTTTGTCCGTACGGGAATCGAAATACAGCAAAATGTAAACGATCCCGTACGGGTCACCAGAAAAGAAAACACCCTTTGTCATTAGACTAAGGGTGTTTTCTTTTCAGTGAAATAAATCCTTGTGGATTTGTGAAATACGCTTCGCGCGTGAAATACACCTTTGCGGTGTGTGAAATGCCTGTGGGCGTGAGGGGATTTATTTCATTTCACATTGCTATAGAAACGCAATATTTCACAATGACGGTAAGTCATTATTTCACATCCAAAGGATATTTCACTTCCATTACCATTTACAGTATGGTATAATGGATTTCAGGAAGGCGGTGTCCACATGGCAGAATCCAAACTTCGGGAACTTTCAACAGCCTTTGCTGTTCAAACAATTAAACTTTGTAAAACCATCAAGGGACACTATGCTCTTGTTAATCAGTTAGAACGCTCCGCAACCAGCATTGGCGCCAATATCAGAGAGGCAAATTATGCCCACGGGAAACAGGATTTTATTGCTAAGTTACAGATTGCCTTAAAAGAATGCTATGAAACAGAATATTGGTTAGAACTGTTTGTCAAGTCTGAAATTATAGATAGAGAAACTGTGATTAACTTGTATAATCAGTGCGGCACCATTCGTCGTATTTTAATAGCTTCTATCAATACAGCAAAAGAAAAACAATCTTAGTTGGCGGTATACACCTCGCGGTTTTTACATGGCATATTATGTGTATGATACAATCGGAAACTTACGAAAAGAGGTTATTTATATGGCAATCGACTTAAAAAAGGGAACGGCATTTTTAAAAAATGCTGCAGAAAAGGTAAATGAGGCTGGCAAAAAAGCGGCAGTGGCTGTACAGACCGGCGTACAGACAATGTCCAGTAACGCACAGCAGCAGGCTTATGAGGAACGAATGAGAAAATTTGCGCCGCTGTTTCCTGATCAATACCGCAATGCGGATTTTAACATTCCGAACTTGATTCATATCGTAGATGATGCGGTGCGCAAAGGAATTGATGTCTGCGAGGGTTCTATTGGCTGGCTTAGTCAGGAAAAGGGAATAGAAGTATTTCACCTTTATGATGAAGCCATCACGTTTAGTGGCTTGCAGTTTTTGCCGGCCGCAATCTGCGATTCTGTGTACTATGTAGACCCCTTCAACAGAAACTGTTATATCAGCATTGACAGTTATTTCTCCCATATTCAGCAGGCAAAGCTTGCAGAGCTGCAGCACATTGCATTTTCTCTGGGAGTAAAACATTATTGGGTCGAGATGGTAGAAACGACTACAGAGAATCGGCAGTCCAATGGTGCCGGAACGTTGAAAGGACTTAAAGGGATTACTGCGAATGCAGAGCGCGAAATGAGCCAAAGCGCAACAGGGCACAGCAAATCTCTTGCAGAAGGCTCTTTTACTGGATCCAGAAAACCCACAAGACCTATGCTGTGCTGGTTTGCGAATGACAACAATGTAAAAAATTTGATCAATATGCGTTGCTCTGATAACGCAGACGGTGCAATTACCACATATACGATTGAACTGAGTAATTCAAGCGCAGCTATGATGTCTGCAAGTACAGCAGCCAGTATCGATACAGCTGCCGGGAAAATAGGTGCAAAGTGCAATTTCCACGAACAAAGCGCCAAAGAACATAACCGTAAAATGATCTTCAAATTGGAGTTCTAAAAAGGCGCATCCATACCTGACCAAACAACGAAAGACACACACCTTCGGGTGTGTGTCTTTTTATGGCAATCGAAATGTTACAGCGTTGCCAAATATTCTTCTGCGTAGTGGACCGCGGTGGCGCCGTCGCCGGTGGCGGTGACCACCTGCCGCAGCGCTTTGGTGCGAACATCGCCTACAGCGAACACACCGGGCAGATTGGTTTTGGTGTCCTCCCCGGCAATGATATAGCCCTTTTCGTCCAGCGCCACTTGCCCCCGGAACAGCCCTGTCACCGGGTCACGACCGATGCTGACAAACACACCGTCCACATCCAGTTGGGAGATCTCTCCGGATTGCACATCCTGCAATTTTAGACCGGAAATCCGGTTTTCCCCGAAAAACTCCGTGACCACGGAATTCCAACGGAAAGAAACATTTTCTGCATTTTTCAGTTGGTCGTGATAGATTTTGGTTGCCCGGAGGGTATCTCTGCGGTGGATAAGGATGACCTCCTTGCAGATCCGTGACAAAAGCAGCGCATCTGCTGCAGCGGAGTTGCCGCCGCCGATCACAGCCACCCGTTTTCCCCGGTAAAACATACCGTCGCAGGCGGCGCAGTAGGCAACACCCCGACCTGCAAACGGTTCTTCCGTGGGAATTCCCAAATGCCGATGCCCTGCGCCGGTGGCAATGATGACCACCTTTGCAAAGAATGTTCCGTCGCTGGTTTTGATTTCCTTGACAGTTCCCTCCAGCTTCACGGAAAGAACCTCTGCAAACTTCGTCTTTGCGCCGAACCGTTCTGCTCCGGCTTTCATTTTTGCCCCCAATTCGAAGCCGTCGATCCCCTGGTCAAAGCCGGGATAATTGTCGATCTGGGTGGTTTGGGTCATCTGACCGCCGGCAGAGAGCTTTTCGATCACCAAGGTGTCAAGTCCTGCCCGGGCGGCATATAGCGCAGCACTGTAGCCTCCGGGGCCACCGCCGATAATGATCACATCATACATAGCCTTACCTCCTGTTTTTTCTTTAATATACCCCAATATCAGGCCCTTTTCTGTGACAAAATCACATTAGTTGACGGATGGAGAAAAATACTTTATACTAAAAATGAGGTGAGCGCATTGGAGTTTTCTCAGTATTTTCCCATTTGGGACAAAGTGACCCGGGAGCAGCAACAGATTTTGGAAAACAGCGCAGTGTTCCGCGAGGTTGAAAAAGGCGCAGTGGTGCATAACGGCAGCATCCAATGCACAGGCCTTTTGCTGGTAGGCAGCGGACAGCTGCGGGCGTATTTCCTGTCTGAGGATGGCCGGGAGATCACATTGTACCGGCTGTTTGAACGGGATATGTGTCTGCTGTCAGCAGCTTGTATGATCAGCAGTATTCAGTTTGATATCATCGTGGAGGCAGAGAAGCAGACCCAGTATTGGGTGATACCGCCGGAGGTGTACAAGCACCTGATGGC
>JAZQWQ010000173.1:0-4170 GCA_045632385.1 Faecousia sp. | reverse complement strand
CGGTGCCGTAGTTATACTTCTTCTTGCTCTCGTACATAATCGATTACCTCCAAATTACAGGGTCCAGGCTTCGGGCTTCTGAGCAGCGTGAGGATGCTCGTTACCCTTGTACAGGTGCAGACGGGTCATGGAGTTGCGGCCAATGGAATTCTTGGGCAGCATACCCTTGACAGCCAGCTCGAAAGCGTAGTCGGAGCGGTTCTCCATCATGATGCGAGCCTTGGTTTCCTTCAAACCGCCGATCCAACCGGAAACACGGTAGTAGGACTTCTGATCCAGCTTCTTGCCGGTCAGAATAGCCTTGTCGGTGTTGATAACGATCACGTTGTCACCACAGTCGACGTTGGGGGTGAAGTCGGTCTTGTGCTTGCCGCGGAGCAGGTTAGCAACGGTCACAGCAGTACGGCCCAGGGGCTTGCCAGCTGCGTCGATGATGTACCACTTACGCTCGACGGTCTCCTTTTTGAGAAGTGTAGTAGACATTATGCGTTCCTCCAATAGGTAAAATATTTTGACAAATTTGACTGCAGGCATTACAATGTCTGCAAAACGCTAGATAATTAAAGCATATGCAGGCAAGATTGTCAACAGTTTTTTGAATAATTTTTATGAAAACAGAAGAGAACTCGCAAATACTCTTAATAACTCTCTTATTCTCTTAAATGCTAACTTGCTATTTTGGAAAAACTCAGGAGGAAATCCCTTATGCAAAGACTAGTTGGCCTGGTTCGTCGCTGTGTGGAGGACTATCAGATGATTGAACGTGGCGATAAAATTGGTGTCGGCGTATCCGGTGGAAAAGATTCTGTGGCGCTTTTGGTGTTCCTGGCAGCTTTGCGGAAATATGATCCGGAAATGTTTTCGCTGGAAGCAATCACCATCGATATGGGTTTGGGAATGGATTATTCCGGTATAGAAGAATTGTGCAAGGAATTGGATGTACCCTTTACATTGGTGAAAACGGAGATCGGCCCGATTATATTTGACCACAGGAAAGAGAAGAACCCCTGTTCTATGTGTTCTAAAATGCGTCGTGGCGCATTGAATCAGGCGCTTTTGGACAAGGGCCTGAATAAATTGGCACTGGGTCATCATTATGATGATGCTGTGGAAACCTTTATGATGTCATTATTATATGAGGGTCGAATCAGCTGCTTCCAGCCGGTGACCAACCTGGACAGAACCGGCATTATCCAAATTCGACCGATGCTTTACATTCACGAACAGACCATTGATAATTTTGTCAAGCGTGAGAATTTGCCGATACTGGAAAACCGTTGCCCTGTAGACAAACAAACCAAGCGTGAGGAAATTAAGAAACTGATCTATGATTTGTCTGTCACATATCCGGATCTGAAAGACCGGGTGTTTGGTGCAATGCAACGACTCCCGTTACCGGAATGGGGGCCAAAGGGACGCTATAAGCCACCTAAGGATGTATGAGTCAGAAGGAACTGGGGAATACTGCCAACGGAGGCGGTAGAAATGGTAAAAGGGATATCCCGGCAGGTGATTGTTATACACTCCCCAGATCCGGATCTGTTTGAGCAGGCAATATTTATATTAAAGGATGGTCATAAGACTGTGACCGACGAAGCTTTATTAAAGGAAGCCAAAAGACTGATCAATGCACCTGCGCATAAAAAGAAACATCCATATTATTTAGCCCCAATTTGGGCATTTGTGGGTGCTTTGTCCACAGCTTTTGTGTGGCTGATTTGCAGCTTTATTTGACTTAACAGGCCGTGCTGTGCTATACTATCCAAAGTTTGGAGGTGAGCGCAGTGCGGCTTGGTCATTTTGAATTGCATAATCCTTTGTTTTTAGGGCCTATGGCCGGTGTGACGGACTGGGCTTTCCGGAACATCTGTGCAGAGCTTGGTGCGGATGTGACGGTGACGGAAATGGTTTCCTCCCGGGCTCTGGTGTATCAGGATAAGAAAAGTCAGGCACTTCTGAAGAAAAATGAAAATTGCCTCTGTGGTGCACAGATTTTTGGCAACGATCCTGAAATTATGGCACAAGCTGCTGTACTGGCCTTGGAACATTCCGGTTGTGATTTTCTGGATATCAATATGGGATGTCCTATGCCGAAAATTGCCAATTCCGGTGACGGTTGCGGTTTGATGCGCACCCCGGAACTTGCTGCAGATATTGTCAAAGCTGCGGTAAAGGCGGTGGATGTGCCGGTGACGGTGAAATGCCGCTTGGGCTGGGATAAAGGCAGTATTAATGTTCTGGATTTTACCGCCCGGATGGAAGATGCCGGTGCAAGTATGCTGGCCGTTCACGGCCGTACCCGTAGTATGCTCTATTCCGGTACTGCTGATTGGGATATGATCGCAAAAGTAAAACAGGCAAGAAATATTCCGGTGATTGCCAACGGTGATATAATCGGTGGCGAAGCGGCAGTTCGTTGCCTGAAATGGACAGGCGCAGATGGTTTGATGATCGGTCGTGCTACCTTTGGTGATCCTTTTATCTTCTCTGAAGTCAAGGCAGCATTGAACGGGGAAGAATATACTCGTCCGCCTCTTTCTCAAAGAGTGGATATGGCACTGAAGCAATTTCAGCTTGCTTTGGAAGATAAAGGGGAACACATAGCTTGCCTGGAAGCCAGAAAGCACTTTGCCTGGTATCTTCGTGGTGTAGCTTACAGTAATTATTATAAAGAGCAAATCTCTTCAATCAAATCCATGGAAGATATTTATCGTATCGGCGAGGGGATTCGTCGTGATTTGAAATAATTGTCAGGGATAATTTTTCCACCGTTTCAAACCCTATCTAAGAGGTGAGGTTTTTGAAACGGTGGATTATTTTGTTGCTGTGTATTTCTGCGTTAATACTTCCGATACGTGCAGATGCCATTCGATGGGTAGACTTTGGAATACCCTATGAATCGTTAAAATATGCTATGGAAGTGGATATCGACACCTTTGATAAGGAAAAACATATCAGTTGGGTGGAGATATTTGCATTGGCCGGTTGCCGTACCGGAGGAAAATGCAGCCTTGCTTCTGTAAAAAAAGCAGTTAAGGATTTACAGAGTGATCAATCACCGGAGCAACTTTTAGGTTCCTTGTATCAGTACTATGATTATTATAAAAGTGCCTACCAGGCAGTGCTAGGTGGCTTTTTAGGAAGCTACAGTATTGAAATAAATGGAGAAGTAAAACCAGCGTATGGACTAAAAGCCTTTTCTCCAATTGCCTCAGGTTACGGATATAGTCATTGCGCAGATTTTGGAAACCAGCGGAGCTTTGGCTTTTCCCGAAAGCATTTAGGTAATGATTTAATGGGTGGACAGGGGACACCTATCGTGGCGGTGGAAGGCGGCATTGTGGAAGCAATGGGCTGGAACAGATACGGCGGCTGGCGTATCGGTATCCGCTCCTTTGATTCGAAACGTTACTATTATTATGCGCACTTGCAAAAAGATAAACCCTTTGCCCCTGGTCTGCAAGAGGGGGATATGGTTCAGGCTGGGGAGTTGCTTGGATTTATGGGAAGAACCGGTTATTCTGATCAGGAAAATGTCAATAATATTCAGACGGTGCATTTGCATTTTGGTATGCAGCTTGTCTTTGATGAGAGCCAAAAGGAATGTAATTCAGAAATCTGGATCGACGTGTACAACCTGGTTCGTTTATTAAGTTCCCACAGAAGCTCCTTGGTGCAAACAGAAGATGGCTGGAAACGAAAATATCCGTTTGTGGATTTGGACATTCCTCAGTACCCAAAAAAGCATAATTTTGTATAAAAAATAGATACCACAGGGTTTGACAAAATCCAAGCCCTGTGGTATACTTATTCGGATAAAAAAAGTAGGAGGAAATTGCGATGTTGAAGATGAAGTCTGTCGGTTGTTGCGTTAGTGATATCGTTTCCTCCGCCCCTGGTTTTGCAGAGGCGTTATTGTCTTTCAATTCCCCCGAATATTGCGTTTTTCCCGGCTTTTGTGATGTGCATGTGCATTTCCGTGAGCCGGGTTTTTCTTATAAAGAGACAATGGAGACAGGAAGCAAAGCGTCAGCCCGGGGCGGTTACACGGCTGTATGTACAATGCCGAATTTGAACCCTGTTCCGGATAGTGCTGAAAATTTGCAAAAACAGCTGGACTTAATATCCAACGCTGTGATCCATGTATATCCCTATGGCGCCATTACTGTT
>JAZQWQ010000172.1:0-2876 GCA_045632385.1 Faecousia sp. | reverse complement strand
TTTTGGCTATTCGCAATCACGGTGCTGACCGCATGAGCATCAACCCCCAAACTATGGTGGATAGTGTGCTGCGTGCCTGCGGCCGTCCCCATACCGGTAGTGATGTTCTGCGCGCCTATGCCCAGGCAGAACAGGCAGGCTACAAAGCCATCAATATGGATTTGATCGCCGGACTGCCGTGGGATCATCCGGATGGTTTCCGCTATTCTTTGGACACGGTTGCCAAACTATCCCCCGCCAACATCACGGTACACACTCTGGCACTAAAAAAAGGTGCCGATCTGTTTGAAAAGCGGCAGAGTCTGCCCAGCGCGGAAGCCGTACAGGAAATGGTAGATTACGCAGGAAATGTATTGCGCGGTCTGGGATATAAGCCCTACTACCTATACCGGCAGAAATACATGTCCGGCAGCTTTGAAAACGTAGGCTGGAGCCGGGATAACCGGGACTGCCTGTATAATATCTATATGATGGAAGAGCTGCATACCATTATTTCGGTGGGCGGTGGGGGAATGAGCAAGGTGAATTTGCCCGGCGGCAAGCTGGAACGCTTCCATAACCCCAAATTCCCGGAGCAGTATATCGAGCAATTAGACAGCGTGCTGAAGCAGAAAGAGGAACTGTTTCGTCTGCTGTAATGGAGATGAGGAATATGGATACTTTGATTGCCAATGTCACGGTGGTGACAATGAATGAGAAAATGGAAGTGCTGTTTGGCGCATACTTAGGTGTTGCCGACGGCAAAATAGCCTATATCGGAAAGACAGCACCGGAAGAGCAGCCGAAGACCATCATTGATGGCACTGGTATGGTGGCAATGCCCGGTTTTGTCAATTGCCATACCCATTTGGCGACCACTGCATTGCGGAATATTACCGACGATGCGTCCCGGGCAGAGGCGCTGGAACAGCAGTTAAATTTACAGGATAAGCTGGATGAGCGCAGCGCAAGAGCCGGTGCGCTTCTTGGCATTGCAGAGTGTTTGCGCTTTGGCACGACTTCTGTGTCTGATTTGTATTATTACCCGGAAGCTACTGCCCAGGCTGTTGCCCAAAGCGGCATCAAGGCAAATCTGGCGCTGTCGGCCTATCGGTTTATCGACCAGAATGAGGATTTTGATTTCGAAGAAGACGAGCAGTGCAAAGAGCAGGTGCGCCTTGCAGAAAAGTGGCACAATTATGAAAACGGACAGATCCGCATCGATGCCGGTCTGTATGCCGAGTATACCAGCAACTATAAACTCTGGGAGGGCTTGTCTGCCTGGGCCAGAGAGAAGAATATTGGCTTGCAGCTGCATTTGGCAGAAACGACCCGGGAGCAGGAAAGCTGCCTGGACAGAACCGGTATGGGGGTAGCAGAGCTTTTGGATGCCCATAATCTCTTTGTACCCGGGACTGTGGCGGCTGGTTGTGTAGCGTTGGAAGAACACGAGCGCAAGCTTTTGGGTAAGCGAAAGGTATCTGCAGTTTCCACACCGGTGGCAAATGCAAAAGCCGGTTTGCCGTCTACACCAATTTTGGAAACGGTGAAAGCCGGGATGAACGTGGCGCTGGGTACCGGCGGTGCCAACGAGTGCGGAAATCTGGATATGTTTGAAGTAATGCGTTGGGCGGCTATGGAGGCCCGGGTCGCCGGAGGCGATGCCAACGCAATGCCGGCCTCTGCGATTTTGATGATGGCAACCACCTGTGGCGCCCGGGCCCAAGGACGGGCAGAGCAGACCGGTATGCTGAAAGAGGGTATGGATGCAGACATCATTTTGGTGGATTTCTCTGCGCCGCACCTGATGCCTTGCCACGATGTGATGAATGCCCTGGTGTTCTCTGCCAAGGGCGGTGACGTGGCTATGACGATGGTAAATGGTAAGATCCTGTACCAAAACGGCAATTTCCCTACGTTGGATCTGGGTACGGTGGTGCAGGAGATGATGGAGTATGCGATCCCTCGCTTGATGGAAAACAAGGAGTAAGCTATGTCAGACAATACGAAAAAGCAAACATTCCTTCACGGTGCAGCGCTGCTGGCGATGGCAACTGCGGCGGTGAAGCTGATTGGCGCTTTTTATAAAATCCCCCTCAAAGGCATTATCGGCGACCAGGGCTACGGCTATTTTATGACCGCTTATGATGTCTATTCCGTACTGCTGCTGATCTCTACAGCCGGTTTGCCGGTGGCTATGAGCCGGATGATCAGCCAGGCCAGTGCCGTGGACAATCACAACCAGGTGCGCCGGGTCTATAAAACGGCCAGAGCGATTTTCCTGGGCTTAGGTATTGTCAGCAGTCTGCTGATGGTCCTTGGCAGTAATTGGTTGGCAAATCAGCTGAAGCAGCCCAATGCGGCCTATGCCATTGCTTGTCTTGGCCCTTGTACGCTGTTTATGGGATTGATCTCTACCTTCCGCGGTTTCTTCCAGGGTCACGGCAATATGAAGCCCACCTCCCAATCTCAGGTACTGGAGGCGGCGGTAAAGCTGGCTGCAGGCTTGGGTCTTGCCTATGTGCTGATGCGGCAGTATAACAGCATTCCCGTGGCGGCTGCCGGTTCTATTTTGGGTGTGAGTATCAGCTGCTTGGTCAGCAGTATTTTCCTTTACGGAAAATTTCGCCCGGCTTATAAGACATTGCCCCAATGTGATGGTCAGACCCTTTCTTACTGGCAGACGGCAAAAGGCTTGCTAGCCATTGCCGTGCCAATCACCATTGGCTCAGCCGGCTTGCAGCTGCTTACGGTCCTGGAGCAGAAGCTGTATATGGGTCAGCTGCTGACCTCCTGCGGATTATCCCAGGACACGGCCGACACCATGAAGGGCATCTATTCTATGACGATGACCATTTATAATATGCCCTGCGCCTTTATCGTGCCGATTGCCATCA
>JAZQWQ010000171.1:0-15362 GCA_045632385.1 Faecousia sp. | reverse complement strand
CAATTGCGGTGTCTGGACTTTTTGTCATTCTGGTTCTTTTTAGAAATTAATACATATTTCTGTTCCTTCACCTACTGTGCTATCCAAAGTAATGAAGTCGGATCGTAGCCATGTCGTTCTGTGAGCCAAGGAGTTGTTTCATACATTTGTCTTCCTAAGACCGCTTGGCCTCCGACTTCCGCAATTGCGGTGTCTGGACTTTTTGTCATTCTGGTTCTTTTTAGAAATTAATACATATTTCTGTTCCTTCACCTACTGTGCTATCCAAAGTAATGCGGGCATTCAATCGTTGGGCAGCATGTTTGGCAATAGAGAGACCCAAGCCGGTGCCGCCGGTTTCACGAGAGTGGCTCTTGTCCACTCGGTAGAACCGTTCAAAGATTCGTGCTTGATGCTCCTTTGGAATTCCAATGCCGGTGTCCTTGACCGTTACACTGTCTTTACCAACAGTGACGGTAACCTTGCCGCCATCTTTGTTGTAACGGATGGCATTGTCGCACAGGTTGTAGATCAGTTCATAGGCAAGCTGGCGGATACCGGGGATAACGCTGTTTCCGCCCAGCAGCTCCACGGTAACATTTTTCTTGTCAGCTGAAGGGAGCAACGATTGCAGCACCTGAGAAGAAACCTGATACAGGTCAACGCTTTCCTTTGGGAACTCCCCACTTTCATCCAGCTGGGACAGGCGGATCACATCGTTGATGAGGTTCAAAAGCCTCTCTGCCTCACTGCATATGTAGCCTGTGAACTTGGAATTGTCCTCCGGTTTCACAAGCCCGGATTGCAAAAGCTGTGCGCTATTCAAGATGGACTGCAACGGTGTTTTCAGTTCATGGGACACATTGGCAGTAAACTCCTGCCTGTTGCGCTGAGAATTAACTTGCTCTGTCACATCAAAGGCAAGCACCACCGCACCCAACAACTTTTCATTCGAAATAATGGGACTAATGCCGATCTGATACGCACACCCGGCCTTAGAAGTACGAAATTCCGCATGATTGCCGGAAAGTGCCTTTTGAACACCATCCCGCATAGCTTCGCTGCGGTCAATCACCAGAAAATCAAGCCCTACGCAGGCACTACTTGTTTCAAACAGCTTTGCCGCAGCAGGATTGATGCTGAGGATTCTCCCCTCTGCATCCAGCAAAACCAAACCCTCATTCATAGAGGCGGTGGTCTGCTCAAACTGATCGGTTTTCTCTTTCAGCTGTGCAAGCTGTATGCTGATTTGCTTATTCTGTTTGTCAATCCGATGCAGTAGCGGAGAGAGTTCGTCATAAGCCTGCGCCTCAGTTGGGGCATCTAAATTCAGATCATTGAGAGGATCCACAATCTTTTTTGCCATCATTCTGGCAAGAACGAGGGACACCAAAATCGCTGCTGCAAAAATCAGCAACATTGGCAGCAATACATCCAGCAGAAGTGCGAAAACCGAATCCTGGGCCGCCGCAATACGCAGCACCGTGCCATCCTGCAAACGAACAGCACTGTATAGCATAATCGTTGTCAAGGTATTGGAATAACGCTGGCTGGTGCCTTTTCCGTAGGTCAGAGCTTTTATAATTTCCTCACGCTGGCTGTGGTCATCCATCACACCTGCATCCGCTTTGGTATCAAACAAAACGCTTCCATTACGGTCGATCCATGTAACACGAAAGTCCTCTGCCGTAATAGACGCAAGATAGTCCTGTCCGGAGACTTCCAAACCCAGCCGTGTCAGTTCCAGTTCCGATTCCAGCTGCTGCCATTGCACATCAGAATAATGATTGTATAGAACACCCAGAACCACAGCCAAGCTCAGCAGCAGTACCACAGCCGCAACTACAAAGATAGAACGGAAAATTCGTTTCGTCACAGTATTACCTCCATACGGTATCCGATGCCGACAACCGTTTTGATGCAACCGGAGCTTGCCCCCAGTTTCTGCCGAAGGGTCTTAATATGCATATCTACCGTTCGGCTCTCGCCAAAGTATTCTTCGCCCCAGACCTCACTCATTAAGTTTTCCCGGGTATATACCTTGCCGGGATGCTGTAGAAACAGGCGCAGAATCGCAAACTCCTTCTTCGTCAGCTCCACATCTTCGCCGTAAACACGCACTTCATGGCTTTCGGTGTCCATAACGATACCGTGGGCGGACAGAAGCATATCCGCTTTCTGCTTTCCGCAGCGCCGAAGCACCGCTTTAATGCGGGAAACCAAAGTCATAATACCAAATGGTTTCACCAGATAATCATCAGCTCCGGTATCCAGACCTGTGATCATATCCATTTCTGTTCCCTTGGCTGTTGCCATAATGATAGGAATGTCCTTTGTAGACGGATTGCTGCGCAGTTTCTTCAGAATCGTGATACCATCATCTCCCGGCATCATAATATCCAGCACGATCAACTCCGGTGTTGACCTTTTCAGTGCCTCAAACATAGGGCCGCCGCCAGGAAATCCCTTTGCTTCAAATCCGGTGGTGTTGAGGGTATAGACCTCAATATCCCGAATCGTACTGTCGTCATCTACGATCCAAATCATAATCAAACCTCTTTTGTGTGCTGTCCGGTAATCGAAAACTCTACCCATTCAGCGATATTGGTAGCATGGTCACCGATCCGTTCCAGATATTTTGCAATCATCAGCAGGTCAAGACAATACTGCCCGTCCTCCCGGTTCACGGCGATCATATGGATCAGCCTCTCCTTGGTGCGGTCAAATGCATCATCCACAACATCATCCATGGAAATCACTTTTTTGACCAGTATTATGTCCTGATTCACATAAGCATCTACCGCGGACCGAACCATCTGCTGGGCAGTTTCTGCCATCAGCCGGATATCCTCGCACTCCTGTCCGGTACGTCCGTTTAGGAAAGGAACAATCTCGCCGATGTCCTCTGCCTGATCACCAATACGCTCCATATCGGTGATGATCTTCATAGCAGCAGAAATCTGCCGCAGGTCCCGGGCAACCGGCTGCTGCTGAAGGAGCATTTTGAGGCAGATAGCCTCGATATCCCGTTCCATCTGGTCGATTTCCCGGTCATGGGTGGCTGCCTCGTGGGCAATCTCCAAATTGCCCTCCAACAAAGCCCTGACTGCCAAGTCAATGGCCGTCTCACAGGCGCTTCCCATTTCAATCAGTTTTCTATGCAGGGTGTTCAGCTGATTATCAAACAAATTACGCATTATCCAAACCTCCCGGTGATGTAATCTTCCGTGCGTTTGTCACGGGGCATGGAGAATATTTTCTCTGTTTCTCCGTATTCCACCAGCTCACCAAGAAGGAAAAATGCGGTATTGTCCGAGATGCGGACAGCCTGCTGCATATTGTGGGTGACCATAATAATAGTATATTCCTTCTTGAGCTGCTGCGTCAAGTCCTCAATTTTGGATGTAGAAATGGGGTCCAGCGCAGAGGTAGGTTCGTCCATCAACAGTACTTTCGGTTTCACAGCCAGTGCTCTTGCGATACAAAGCCGTTGCTGCTGACCGCCAGAAAGACCCAATGCGGACTTTTTCAGCCGGTCCTTGACCTCATCCCAAATAGCGGCTCCCTGCAGTGCTTCCTCAACAATCTCATCCAGCTGCACCTTGCTTTTGATGCCGTGGGTTCTGGGGCCATAGGCAATATTATCGTAAATGCTCATAGGAAACGGATTTGGTTTTTGGAACACCATACCGATCTCCTTGCGAAGGTCGTTCACATCCACAGTGGGCGCAAAAATGTCCTGGCCGTTGTAGGAAACAAGACCCTCAATTTTGACTCCGGTTACCAGATCGTTCATCCGGTTTAATGTCTTCAAAAAGGTAGATTTTCCGCAGCCGGAAGGTCCAATCAAAGCCGTAATGCTATGCTCGGGGATGTCAATATTTATATTTTTCAGTGCCGGGAAGCTCCCATACCACAGGCACAAATCCTTTGCAGTAATGATACTCATACTTTATTTTTCCTCTCAAAATGTTTGCCGATTAAAGCCGCGCTTAGATTGATTAGTAATGTTAGAATCATCAAAATGGCAGCGATGGCGAAAGCTACTTCAAAATTGCCTTCCTCGGTTGCATAGACATATAAAGCAACAGTCAGCGTTGCGCCGGAGGACGAAAGGCCTTCAAAGAAACCGTTCAGTGCGTGGGCAAAACCGGCAGTAAACAGCAGTGCAGCGGACTCTCCCACAATGCGACCGACAGACAATATACAGCCGGTGATCACACCGTCAACACAGCTAGGCAAAACTACCGTGCGGATTACACGCCATTTGCCTGCACCCAGACCGAAAGCACCTTCTCGGTAGGATTGGGGAACAGTTTTCAGACTTTCCTGGGTAGTGCGCATAACCGTGGGCAGATTCATAATCACCAATGTCAAGCTACCCGCCAGCAGGCTCTTATCCAGGTCCATGAATTGACAGAAGAACAATGTACCAAACAAGCCGTAAATGATGGAGGGGATGCCGGACAGGGTTTCCGCTGCATATTCAATCATACCTACCAGACGTTTGTTGGTGGCGTATTCCGTTAGATAGATGGCAGCACCCACACCCAACGGAAGCACAAAAATCAATGTGGCAATGATGATATAGACCGTATTCAGAATGTCCGGCAGGATACCGATTCGCTCCGTCAAATAGCTGGGTTTGGTGGAAAGCAGCTCCCATGTGATATTTGGAATACCTTTTATTAACACATAACCCAAAAGGAACAGTGTCAGCGCTGCGGTAATGCCAGCCGCAAGCCACATCAGCAAACGCATCGACCAAACATAAATTTTTCTTTTATTCATGTTTTTCTCCTTTCAAGAAGAAATTCAGCACCGCATTGATGAGCATGATAAACAGGAACAGTACCAAAGCGATGGAAAACAGTGCCTCTCGATAAAGACCATCTGCATAACCCATACCACTGGATACGGCTGTGGTCAGGAAACGAACACTTTCAAAAAGAGAAGGCATATTCGCAACATTACCCGACACCATCATTACCGCCATGGCTTCACCAATAGCTCTGCCTACTCCCAAAACTACTGCTGTGGCAATTCCGCTTTTTGCTGCAGGAACACTCACCCGGAACCAGGTCTCCTCCGGGGTTGCGCCAAGTGCCAGAGATGCATCCTCATATTCCTTAGGAACGGCATCCAAGGCAGTAATGGATACCTTGATAATAGACGGAAGAATCATAACTGACAAAACGATGATGGCTGCCATCAAACTTGCACCGTCCGGTAGATGAAACAAATTGCGGATACCGGGAACCAATACCATCATGCCGACCAAGCCGTAAACCACAGACGGGATACCGGCAAGCAGACTTACTGCAGCAGACATAATCTCTTTTACCTTGGGTGACGCCTTCTTAGAAAGGTATACTGCTGTCAGAAAACCGATGGGCACACCCAACACCAGAGCACCTGCCGTTCCGTAGATACTGGATAGAATGAAAGGAAGAATTCCATATCGGGGTTCTGCGACCGTCGGTTCCCAAGCCTTACCGAACAGGAAATCCCAAAGGCCAATCTCCATAATCGCCGGAATGCCGGATACTACCAGATATACCGTGATCAGCAGCACACAGGCAACGGTAACAAGGCCCAGGACCAGAAAAATCCCGTGAATAATTCGTTCAAATAGTTTGTTATTTTTCATAAATACACCTAAATGACGCACAGCAAGCGGCGATCTTCACCGCCGCATTGCTATTTAGTTTGCAGGCACAACACCGGCTGCGCTGATGATCTCACGAGCTTCGGAGGAGGTAGCGTAATTAAAGAAGGCCTGGGCGGTCTCACTCAGCTGCGCGCCTTCCTTGGTTACCAGCACGAAGGGGCGCTGCACCGCATAAGTGCCGTCCTTGATAGACTCCTCACTGGGAACTACACCGCCCACAGAAATTGCCTTTACGGTATCTTTGACAGAGGCCAGCGATACATAGCCGATGGCATTGGTATTTTCTGCCACAGCAGTCAGCACTGCACCGTTGGAGGTCAGCTCCTGTCGGTACTTACATACACCTTCTGTATCTGTGATGGTTTCAAAGCCGTCACGTGTACCGGAATTTTCCTCACGACCGATCAGCACGATTTCTCCGTCGCTGCCGCCAACTTCAGACCATTTGGTAATCTCCCCTTTGAAGATAGCAGAAATTTGCTCTACGCTCAGGTCTGCCACAGCGTTCCCCGGATGTACGATGATGGCGATGCCGTCAATGGCCAAAATGGTTTCCTGCAGCCCCTCCGCCTTTTCGCTATCCTTCAGATACCGGGAGGACAGACCAATGTCGCAGGTACCGTCCTTCGTTGCTTTGATACCGGAACCGGAGCCGGTACCGTTGTAGGTAAAGTTTGTACCGCTGTTATTCTCCATAAAAGCTTCACCCAGAGCAAGCATAACCTTCTGCATGGAGGTAGAACCATCGGTGGATACGGACTTTTCTTCCTTGCTGCCGCAGGCCGTCAGGCAAGCTATCAGCATCAGAGTAGAAAGTGTGATTGCAATTATTTTTTTCATAATTATCTCTCCTTTGTTTTGGTTTACACCCATAGCATACCCATTTGGTGTAAAGTTCGAAACCAAAACAATGTAAAATAATTGTAAGATTTTCTACTGCCATACATTCCAGGCAGGCGGTTGATTTATGATCACCGTCCACCTGGATACGAACAGCAGTATATAACTGCATATCGCCCGCTTCTTTTGCAGAGAGGCTGAGTATTTTAGTGCAGTAATCAAGGAACAGTGCAAGTCCGAAGATGCCGCAAAACCTTGGTATATTCTCCTGATGCCCGTAAAAACTAAGGTAAAAGGAGTGATTTTTATGGACAGACAGGAGCTTGTCAAACAGACCTTAGATCAAATTCCGCAAGCGAACAATCATGCAAAGCGAATCGTAGGACTTGTAAAAGAGGGTGGCCGGATCACTGGTTATCAATTATCTGACAACACCGTTGTGGAAAAGCGGCAGGCGGTAAATATGGCAAAGCAAGGACAGATTGCCGGTGTAGGCATTGCCCATCGGGGTGATACCGAATATCTCAAATCCATCCCAGATGGCAGCGAAAACAACAATCTGGGCAATCTACCCTCTGTCTCCCCGGAGGCTTAAAAATAGAGCCAGCCGTTACCAAACGGCTGGCTTTTAATATCGGTATTTTCGACAAATTTTACCGGATATCGCTGCTATAATGACCTTATTCGTCCTGCAATTGCTCCAACGCAGACCGCACAGCAGCAATCACAAAGGCTGAGAATGTGCAATCCTTGCCCTGGATTTCCTGTTCTATCCGCTGCACAACATCATTAGGAAAACGGATTGTTTTATTGACTGTGGGAGGATTCTCCGGAATTTGAAATTTTGCCATAATTATACCTCGCAATACATTTGTCTTGCTTATATTTTACGGCAATAAAAGTAGAAAATATGCATTGCAAATGCAATGCATATTTGATATAATGATAATGAGGTGATTGCTTTGCAAACCGACCATACCGAAATACACTTATTACCCGGCAATTGGGGAATGCTTTGTCCCGGCAACGGAATGCATAAAGATCCATACGGCAACACAATTGAATGCCAGTGTGATGAATGTGATTTTCTTCTATGCTGTACAACACCGATCTCAGAAACGGATTGCCGCAACTGCCTCATAACAAATTGCCCAAAAAACCGGCTGACTACACCATAAAAAGAACACACCCGGGTTGCGTTTGCAACTCCGGGTAAGTTCAATCTATGCATTTTTTTAATTCTTCCAACAAGTCGCCCTGCAAGTAGAAGGTGGTTTCAAAGTGCAGAAACTTATCTGCGTTTCGATCCCACAAAACAAGCAGCTTCGGTGGAAATTCCTCGTCCCCCTCCCAAAACTGCAGCAGCACCGGAAAGAAAGATGTCACCGGAAAACGGCAGGTTAGATCCGCATTTGCTACCGGCAACAATACTTCTGCGCCTAATTTTACGCAAGCCTCTTTCAGTTCATTTGTGTGACCGTCAAAAAGCTCTGCTGTTTTCTTCGTGAAGGTTTCTGTATCGGTAATTCCGGCAACAATAAACGTGCCTACCGTACACCACTGGCCGGATAGTTCCGGCATTTTTTCGCCCTTATGGTAGCACAAAAGGTCATAAATTGTCATAACCCGGCTATATTCCCGGCACTCCTGCCATTTGCTTTCGACATATTCTTCTATGCTGCCGGTTTTTCTTTCAATACGACAAGGGGTATTCAAGTAAGTCAGGTAAAGATACTGCGTATCTGCCTCCAATTGGAATTTCCGGACAAGCAATTCCTGGTCATATGCCAAAAAGATTTCCTTGGCAATATCTACCTGGGCATCATAATTATCCACGTTTTCACCCCGCTTAACGCTGCGCCTCTTGTTTGGCTTTGATTTCTTTGTACAGAAAAATCAGAAAAACAACACAGAGTATTGCCGCGATCATATTGACTCCGGCAAAATTAAGCCAGATGCCGTTCAGCCCTAAATTCCACAGCGCCCCTAACAGGATAACCGGAAAAACCAAAGCCGTTCCTACGGACACTGTAGCAGCTTGCAGCGGTTTTTCCAAAGCGCTTAAAAAGCTCTGGGTCATCACCACCAACCACCGGAACACATAGGCAAGGCAGAACAACCGAATCGCGTGGGTGGACATCTGCAAAAGCCGGAAGTCTTCCCCTTTCGCAAAGAGGGCTGCCACCACACCGGGAAAGCCGAACAATGCCGTGCTGCTCACCAGACCAACCACTGCCGTGCCGATAAATCCGCAGGCTGCAATCTTTTTCACCCGGCCAAAGTTTTGCGCGCCCCAGTTGTAGCCAATTGCCGGAGAAAGGGAATCGCTGATTCCATAGAGCATTGGCCAGCAGAAATCGCTGGCATACATCAAAATCGCATATACCGCCACCGCGGTTGTGCCGCCGTTTTCTCCAAGGGCTTTTACACCCAAACGCATCAAAGAAATGTTCATCAGCACAGAAACGATACGTCCGGAAATATTGCTCAAAAAGGACGGACTACCGCATGCGGCGATTCTTCTGAGCATAGAAACGCTGAATTTTGGCTTTACGAACTGCAAAAGCGCCTTTTTGCGGATAAAGGGGATCATAGCAACTGCAGAACTGGCACACATAGAAAGGGAAACCGCCAAAGCAGACCCCACCACATCCATCTTACACACCAGCAAGAAGAAAGCCAACATACCGATCGTCAGAAGATTACTGATCACATTGATTGCCATACTGGTTTTTACATAGCCGCTGATTCGCAGATAATTATCCATGGCAAAGAAAATGGATGCCAACGGACTGCACAGCGCACTGACACGCAAATAACGGGTAGCTGTGTCCAGCAACACACCCTCTGCACCCACCATACGGCCCAATGCTTCTGCCGCAAAAAATAGGATCGCGCCAAGCACAGTCGATGCCAGAAAAATCAGAAGCACCGAGCAGGTAAAGATATTATTGGCCGCATCGTGGTCATTTTTTCCAAGGGCTATGGAAATCGGCGCCGAAGCGCCAACGCCAATCAGGTCTGCCACAGAGAAATTGATCATCACCATAGGCAGTGCAATATTGACCGCCGCAAAAGCGCCCTCTCCCAAGGTCTGACCCAGAAAAATACCCTCTACAATCGTATAAATGGACATCGCCAGCATACTGATCATACCGGGTATTGCAACTTTAAAGAAAAGCCGCCAAGGCTTCATTGTCGCATACATTGCTTCTGTTTTCATAATTTCCTCGCTTACAAACAGTTCTATTCGAATTATACTGCCTCTACCCCCTATTGTCAACGACACCACTTTTGCCGCATAGCATGACAAATGTACCGATGATAGCATTTTGCAACATTTTTTGTTTTCGCTGTGTTACAATAGCATCACAGGAGGTGACCAAATGAAATTCAAGCTAATCATTGATCCGGAAAAAGAGGAAGAAGTGCTTATCACAGCCCACAGCCGCAATGCCCTCATTGACGAAATCGAAATGCTGATTTCCAAACACACAGATCGTATTCCCGGCTATACCGAAGACAATATTAAAATGCTGTCTGTGACCGATATTGCCTGTGTTACTGTTTTAGATGGTAAAACTTATGCCATTGATGCCAGAAACTGTCGATATCGTCTGAAGCAACGACTATATGAGCTGGAACAGCAACTTCCCCCCTCTTTCATCCGTATCAATAAAAGTGCACTGGCAAATGAAGCGCTCCTGGACCGCTTCTCTGTTACCGTTGTTGGCAGTGTGGATGCTGTTTTCAAATGCGGTTACACAGAGTACGTTTCCCGGCGATGCTTTGCCCAAATCAAAAGGAGGTTGGAAAGAAAATGAAGAAATTTTGGAAAGAATTTTTGCTCCGGGGCTTGATTTGTGCCAGCGGAGGCCCTGTGGTTCTGGCGATTATTTACGGCATTTTGGGTGCTACGGGTACCGTGCAAGCTTTCTCCCCGAAAGAAGTTTGTCTGGGAATTTTCACAATCACTATGCTCGCCTTTATTGCAGCAGGTATGACTGCCATCTATCAGATGGAACAGCTGCCTTTGCCCATTATGATTTTACTTCATGGTGGTGCGCTGTATATTGCCTACATTCTCACCTATTTGCTCAACGGCTGGCTGCAAAAATCCCCTGTCCCTATTTTGATCTTCACCGGCATTTTTGTTGCAGGTTATAGCCTCATCTGGTTCATTATTTACCGGATTGAAAAAGCCAAGGCAGAAAAACTAAACAAACTGCTTAAAAGCTAAAAAAGTGCGTTGCAAATCTGCAACGCACTTAACTTTACCAAATAAAAGGTAGCAATCTGTATTTGACTTTCTGTTGATAGGCTGTATAACCGGGCAATTCTTCTGTCAGCAGCTCTTCCTCATCTTTCAATCGGACAACGATCATTGCCGGGTAGCATGCAAAGGCAATCAGGGCATACCAAGAGCCTAAAATCAGAGGGATCATCAAAAACAGCAAAATGGTCACAGCATACATAGGGTGGCGAACGATGCCGTAAAGGCCGGTATCCACCACGCTCTGCCCTTCTTCTACCTTAACTGTACGGCTGAGGTAGGCATTTTCCCGCAGAACTTCTGCATACAGAGCATAGGCCGCCAAAAACAGCACTGATGCAACTGCGACTACCCAAGCAGGCATTGCTGACCAGCCAAAACGAAAGTCCAAACCGGCCACCACAAAGCCGCCAACAAACATTAGGCCCGAAAAGGCTACCACACCTTTCTGCGCTGACTGCTTTTCCTTGGCATCCAGCCGTTTTTTCAAAAGCGCCGGGGACTTTGCCAGCATTACAAAGCCGGCAATCAGCATTGGCACAAACAGCAATCCCATCAGCAGCCAACCGTTTGTATAAGCGACCGTTCCTGCCGGCCAGAAAACCAAAAGTCCTACCAAAAGCAGACCACAGATAAATTTAATTAGGGCTTCCAACAATAGTAGCATTTTGCTCACCTCTTTAGGTTTATTATATCACGCAAAAACCTTCCTTGCAACAAAGGGTGCATCTATTGTATAATAAAGAAAACGGCAAAAGGAGGAAAATTTCTGATGCAGAAAGTCATTGTAATCGGTTGTCCGGGAAGCGGCAAAAGTACCTTTTCCAAAGCACTGCACAAAGTGGCAAATCTCCCCTTGTTCCACCTGGATATGCTGTATTGGAACGCAGACCAAACCACCGTTGAAAAGGCCGTTTTTCAGGAAAGATTGTCAAACGTACTCCAAAAGGAAACGTGGATCATCGATGGCAATTACAGTTCCACTATGGAACTGCGGATGCAAGCTTGTGACACGATCATTTTTCTGGATTATCCGCCGGAGCTTTGTCTGGAGGGCATCCGGCAGAGAAAAGGCAAAAAGCGCAGTGATATGCCCTGGATAGAACCGGACAAAGAGGATGCGGAATTTCTGGAATTTGTTAAAAACTTCAACACTGAAATTAGACCGCAGATCTTGCATCTGTTAAATAAATTTTCTGATAAAACCCAATTTGTATTTCGCGATCGTAAGGAAGCCAATGCTTTCTTGAAATCACAAACATAGGGCCACCGCAAGAATGGTGGCCCTATCATATTTTTATTTTTGTGCCACAATCAGGAAGCGGTGCGTTCTTCCTTCCACGCAACCGGTTTCTTCCACAATGCGCTGCGCATTCAACAGTTTTTCCAAATGGGTATCTACGGAAAAGTCCGGAAATTCCCAGGGAAGAACCCGGGCAAACCACACCAGCGCCCCCACATCAAAAAACCGGATTGGGCGGAAACATTCCTCCTGGCGCAAAATAGAAAAACCTGCTTTGGTAAACTTCTCCCCTGCCCTTTGGGCATACTGTTCCGGGAACGGCAATTGCGTTTGGCCGCAGAGCAGTTCGATCAGTTCCCGTTCATTTTCTGCGCCTACCTGCTGCATTACAAAAATACCACCGGGTTTCAGCACCCGATAGATTTCTGCCGGGTTAAAATCTCCGTGCCGATCAATCACCATATCAAATGTGTCATCATTGAAGGGCAGTTGACCATTGCCGTCAGCCTGGCGAAAATCGATTCCTAAGGGCAGCAGCGTTTCCTTGCAAAGCTGCACATTGGGCGGATAATTTTCCGTGGCGGCAGTGTTTTCATAAGGGTGACCCAGGGACAGCAAAAATTCGCCGCCACCGGTATCGATATCCAAAAGCTTCATTTCCGGCTTTAAATATGTACCAATGGTCTGACGGTAATCCCAGGGAAAATTCGTATCTTCCGTAAATCGGCCGTCAATATGGGAAAAATCCCAGCCGTGGATATGGGCAATTTCCTCTTCTCGTTTCCAAGCTTGGAGCAATTGTGTTTCTGTCATATTTTACCTCTGTATCAAATAAGCACGGCAAGGTGCGCCATCTGCACCAGCCAGGGAAATCGGCGCAGCGCTCAGGAAATAACGACCTTCCGGTACGTCAGTCAGCACCACACCCTCCAAAAGTGCAATTTCTTTTTCCAATAAAATTTTATGTACCTGCATTGGCGCATTTTCCGGGCCGACAGACTGACTCTCGTTACCCAGTAAGCAAATTCCGGCACCGGCAAATACTTCTGCACTCTCTACCGTTACGGTAGTTGCACCGGCAATCAGGATACGCTGTGCGCCCTGCGCTTTTTGTAACATAGCCTTTGCCACTTCCGCTGTTACGTCGCCACAATGGCGAGCCACATAGCAATCTCCCACAAAGGTGCTAAGCGCCATTTGCTCCACGGTCTTTCCCTCGCCGAAAAAATGAAAGGGCGCATCAATATGGGTGCCGTTATGGGCGCACATAGAAAAGGCAGTCAGGTTGTAAACGTCTCCTTTTTTTGTTGCGCAAAGCGCCTGTTTTTCCGGTTTTGGATCACCGGGATAGACAGCGCAAGAGAAAACCTCTTGGGAGATATCATAAATTTTCATTCGCCCTCACCTCTTTTTGCCATTATAGCACGTATATTTTCTCTTTGCAATGTGCGTCTACGGAGCATAGGTTGTGCCTGGCTGACTTTCGTGGTATGATGATCGCAGAAAGGGCGTGGCATTTATGAACACCTATGTAACAGGCGCAACCATTAAGCAGTTACGGGAGAAGCGGGAATTGACCCAGGCAGACCTGGCTGAGAAAATTGGGGTCAGCAGCAAGACTATTTCCAAATGGGAGACCGCCAAGGGTCTGCCGGATATTTCTCTGCTGCAGCCGCTGGCGCAAGCCTTGGGAATCTCTGTGATTGAACTGATGAACGGAGAACATATCACAAACAAGAATATTTCTGCCAATATGCTGCGGTGCAAGTTCTACGTATGCCCCATTTGCGGAAATGTTCTGCACAGTATGGGGGAGACGGTGGTCAGCTGCTGCGGTATCACCCTACCTGCGCTGGAGGCAGAAGAACCTGACGATATTCACGGTATTACCATTGAAAAGGTAGAGGACGAGCATTTTATCACCATTGACCATCCAATGACAAAGCAGCATTTTATTTCCTTTGTGGCTTTCGTCACAGCCGACCGACTGCAACTGGTCAAGTTCTACCCCGAGGGCAATGCGCAAACCCGGTTGCAATTGCGCGGCAGAGGATATCTCTGTTATTACTGCAATCAGCACGGACTATTTCAAAAGAAAGTGTAAAAGAACCCCGGCTCAGCCGGGGTTCTTGTCATATCAGTATGCCGTTACAATGGTCGATTTCATGCTGGATGATTTGGGCTGTCCAGCCGGTGAAGGTCTTGATCCGGGTTTGAAATTTTTCATTTTGCCACTGGACTTTAATTGTCTGATAGCGCTTGCAGGAACGAGGGTCGCCCAGCAAAGAAAGGCAGCCCTCCCGGGTATCGTATGGCTCAGACATTTTCAGAATTTCCGGATTGAACATTGTCATATAGCTGCCTTCGTTGTCAAAGACGATAATGCGTTTGCACACACCAATCATATTGGCTGCCATACCCACACAAGCAGCTTTGTTTGCAGCTAAAGTATCCAATAAATCCTGCGCAACCTGTAAATCGTCTTTTGTTGCAGGCTCTGATTTGCGAGCAAGCAAAACAGGGTCGTGTACCACTTCTTTAACCATTTATGTTCTCCTTTTCCCACTGCTGCCGGGTAAGCAGGGATGTATGGCCGGTTCGCTTCTCATTTAATAGCGGCACATCCACATTTTCTGTGGTGTGGTGATCGGTAAAACCCAACTTTTGCTGCACCCGATGGGACTTTTCGTTACCCTCGTAATAGCCGCACCAAACGGCGCGCATATTTAGGCTTTCAAAGGCATACCGTAGTAACTCCTGACAGGCTTCGGGAATCAACCCCTGACCCCAAAACGGCTTTCCAATCCAATACCCAAGCTCGCATTCGTCCTCTCGGTCTGTCATATCAGTGTGGCCCTTTAATTTCAAACCAACGCTACCGACAGCTTTGCCGTTTTTCAGGCAAACCGCGTAAGTTTCCGGCGCAGACAGCACATTGCGAATAAGCTCTCGGCTGTTTTCTGCGCTTGTATGCGGCGGCCAACCTGCCGGAGGTCCTACATCCGGGTCTTTTGCATATTCATAAAGGCTCTGCGCATCCGTTTCCTGCCATGGGCGGAGTATCAATCTTTTGGTTTCTAACATCACTCTACCTCATAGGGCCAATCGATGATACCACCGAATTCTTTGATGTTGGTATAGCCCAGTTTTACCAGGTCTTCTGCTGCCAGTTTGCTGCGCCGTCCGCTGCGGCAATAGACCAAAATCAGCTGATTTTTATCTGTCAGCACACTTTCTGCTTTCTCCAAAATCTCATCGTGAGAAATGACGATGGCGCCTGGGATATGGCCTTCGTCATATTCCTCCTGCGTGCGGGTATCAAGAATAATATAGCCTTCCTGGCTGTCCATAATTTC
>JAZQWQ010000170.1:0-3272 GCA_045632385.1 Faecousia sp. | reverse complement strand
GACGTGTTCCAACGGGCAGACAATGCGATGTACGAAAACAAAAGAAAAACAAAGCAGGAAAACGGCATATTGCCGGAGGCATAAGAAAAAGGACAGAGAATTCTGTCCTTTTTCTTATTCTGTAATTCTATATAGCCGCTTTGCGTTTTCTGTGGTAATGGCAGTTACCTCTTCTACAGACAGTCCCCGGATTTCCGCCAGCTTTTTTGCCATCTGGGGCAGATATCCCGGGTCGTTTCGCTTGCCCCGGAAAGGCTCCGGCGCCATAAAGGGACAATCCGTTTCCAAAACGATTCGCTCCAAGGGGATGCTTTCGGCAGTTTCTACCGCTTTTCTTGCATTTTTGAAGGTCAGCACCCCGGTAAAGCCAATGTACCAGCCCATATTTACCAGCTGCCGCGCCATCTCTGCCGAGCCGGAATAGCAGTGGAACACACCTGTCACGTCTTTAAATTCCTTGACGATTTTCATACCGTCGTCGTGGGCATTGCGTTCGTGGACAATGACAGGCATACCCAGCTCCCGGGCAAGGGCCATCTGCATCCGGAAGGCTTTTTGCTGAATTTCCCGGGGGATGGTTTCGTAGTAGTAATCTAAGCCAATTTCGCCAATGGCCTTGACCTTGGGATGCTGCGCCATTTGCCGGTAGGCTTCGATGACTTCCTCGTTTACCTCGTCGGCAGAGTCCGGATGGGAGCCTACGGAGGCATACACAAAGGGGTACTTTTCCGCCATCGCCACGCAGTCACGGGAAGACTCCAGGCAGCAGCCTACATTTAAGAAATTGGCAACGCCTCTTTCGGCAAGACCCAAAATGACCGCATCCCGATCCTCGTCAAAAGCCGGATCGTTCATATGAGCGTGTGTATCGAATAACATAAATATTTCTCCTTAACTCTGCGTTTTGCGCTTAGCATTTTGCATTATTCTATAATCGCAACCAAGTGGTTGTGGATCGTCTGCACTCGCAGGTCTGATAAATCAAAATTCGTGTGGTTCGGGTAGCCGTTGATGCCTTCCCCGGATAACTTCCCGGCGGCCTCCTTCAGCACCCAAAAGGTCAGAAGCGCCTTGCGTTTATCTTGGGCTTTTTCATATTGGGCATACTCATAGGGCGACAAAATCTTCTCCGCTAAGGACAATTTGATGTCCCGGCGCAAGTCCTCGGCATCGATGCCAACCGGACGTTTCGACAAAACGCAGAACACCATAGCCTTTGTATGGGAAATGGAAAAATGGTAATCCCCCTGTGCAAAATAGGGCTTGCCCCTTTCCCCAAGCAAAATCTCCGGCATTTCGCAGCCGGTTTCTTCCTTATACATTTGGGCAAGGAGCTGTCTTCCTGCCTGATGGGGCGTCAGCGTCCCCACATCACAATATGCCAGCTTCACCAAACCACCTCCTATGCAAGGCTCCCTTGTGTAAAGGGAGCTGTCATATTGCCGACTTTAGGCAATATGACTGAGGGATTGTGCATTGTCGTTGCCTTACAACCCCTCCGTCTGCCTGACGGCAGCCACCTCCCCGAAGGTGAATTGGCCGTAGGCCAAGAGAGGCCGGCCTGGGCCGTTGCACAGGGGAGGCTTTTAATAGTATAACGGCAAAAGGGATAACTGTCAAATGCCCGGCATAGACTTTTTTGAGGTGATGAAAATGGAAGCGATGGTACTGCCCCACAAGCTGACCTTGGACGAACGGAAACGTCTGACGATGACCGGGGTGACGGAGGTATTGAGCTTTGATGAAAACTTTGTGCTGCTGACCACCACCCTGGGTCGGCTGGAAATTCAGGGGGAGGAACTTTCGGTAAAAAATCTGTCTTTGGACGGCGGGTTATTTTCTGTAGAGGGGGAGATCTCCGGTTTGTTCTACACCCAAAGCCGGGAAAAACAATCCTTTTGGGAAAGGCTGCGCCGATGACCCCCGCCCAGGGTGCGACCTGGTTCGCCATCGCAATGCTGATTGGGTTTGGCTTGGGGGTTTGCTATGATCTGTGCAGCCCCTTTGGGCATTTTGGAGATCTTTGCTTCGTGGTGGCGGCCTTTTACGGCTTTTTATATATGGGCTTTGCCGTCTGCCGTGGGGATATCCGGATCGGTGTAATGTCCGGACTTTTTTGGGGCGCTATGGTCTGGCGACTGACCTTTGGACGGTTTTTTGCCCCCATCCCCCAAAAAATTATGAAAAAAATAAGAAAATCCGTAAAATTTTTCTTGCTCATACTGAAAAACCGAGTTAGAATAAAAGGTAACACAGGAGGTGGTCGATATGCTGAAAAAAATCAGAATTGTATATCGGCGCACCTCGCTGACGGTAAAATGCCTGGTGCTGGCGGCGCTGGTGCTGTCCATAATGACCTTGACGGCCTTGCGCATCGCCCTGACAAACACCCAAAAGCAGCTGCAAAGCGCCCGGGCCGAGGCACAGGTTCTGGAGCAGGAAAATGACCGCCTGCGCCGTTCCATCTCTCAACTTGGCACAGTGCAAAGCGTGGAAAATCTTGCCACAGAGCTGCTGGGGCTGGTGGATCCGGATACCGTCATCTTTGATATTGGAGGCTAGAAAAGACCCATGGAGTTTACCACAGGTGCCGTGTTAGACGGCAAAGTTAAATCCATCACCAATTTCGGCGCGTTTATCGCTCTGCCGGAAAACAAGACCGGCCTGGTGCATATTTCTGAGGTGTCCAACACCTACGTCAGCGACGTGCGCCAGCACTTGACCGAGGGACAGGACGTGAAGGTGCTGGTCATCGGCAACGAAAACGGCAAGCTGAACCTGTCCATCAAACGTTTGGAGGCCAAGCCCCAGCGTGAGCCAAGACCGGTAAAGGTTGCCCCTCCTGCAGAGCCGAAAACAGCAGACCAACTGTTTGAGGAAAGACTGAAGGCCTTTATGTCTGAGTCTGACAGCAAAATTTCTTCTTTGCGGTCTGTTGCAGACCGCCGCACCCGAAGCAGAAGAAGATAAACGAGGTTTATTTATGGCAACAGTTGTCGTTACCGGCGGTAGCCGGGGAATTGGAAAAGCCACAGTAGAATATTTTGCCGCCCGGGGGGACAAGGTGTACTTTTTGTATGAAAAGGAACACGATTGCGCCAAGGCCGTTTCCCGAAACACCGGCGCAACCGCCATCTGCTGCGACGTAGCGGACGGGGAAGCAGTCCAGGCGGCCTTCTCCCAAATTCCCGATGCAGATATTCTGGTGTGTAACGCAGGCATTTGCCACTATGGAGCGCTTCAGGATATTACATCCCAGCAGTGGGACAGAA
>JAZQWQ010000169.1:0-5967 GCA_045632385.1 Faecousia sp. | reverse complement strand
GGAAGGTTCCCGGCTGTCGAAAGCAAATTGCAGCACACGCATACCCGGAAGTCCCGTCTGATCCCGGAGCGCAAAGACTTCTTCTGTCAAGAAGCCCAAATCTTCCGCGATCAGCTGCAGCTGCGGCAGTTTTTCCTGTACCTTGCGGAAAAAGTCCATACCCGGGCCTTTTTCCCAAGTGCCGCTTTGGGCCGTTTCTGCCCCATAAGGCACTGCCCAGTATGCTTCAAAACCACGGAAGTGATCCAGCCGCACAATGTCATACAGCTTTGCTCCGTGCTTCAAGCGGCGTATCCACCAGCGATAATGATCCTTTTTAAGCCTATCCCAGCGGTACAGGGGGTTGCCCCACAGCTGACCGTCTGCAGAAAAAGCATCCGGCGGAACACCTGCCACTTTTGTGGGTTTTAAGTCATCATCCAGCTGGAACAGGCTGGGCTCTGCCCACACGTCACAGCTGTCCAGGGGGACATAAATGGGAATATCTCCAATCACGGAAATGCCTTTTTGATGCGCATAATCCCGGACCTTCTCCCATTGGGTGAAAAACAAATACTGCACAAAGCAATAAAAACGGATCTCATCTTTCAGCCGGGTACGGGCTTGGTACAGGGCCTCCGGTTTCCGGCGCTTTTCCGCCTCCGGCCAATCATACCATGGCTTACCGTCATTTTCCGCTTTTAATGCCATATACAGGGCATAGTCAGAAAGCCAGCTGCTGTTTTGCAAGCAAAACCCATCCAGCCCTTCCCAATCCCGGAAAACCCGGAATGCCAGACGCAAGGCAGAAAGCTTATTTTGGTACTGGGCGAAGAAGTCTACCCTGGTCTGGGTCTCTCCCCAGGAAAAGGCAGACAGCTGCTCCCGGGTCAAAAGCCCCTGCTCTATCAGCAACGAAAAATCGATCAGGTAGGGGTTTCCTGCAAAGGCGCTGCAGGATTGGTAGGGGGAATCTCCGTATCCGGTGGGGGTCAGGGGCAGGATTTGCCAGCACTGCTGTCCGGCTTCCTGCAAAAAATCTATAAATGCAAAAGCCTCTTTTCCCATACAGCCGATACCGTATTGGCCGGGCAGTGAGGTGATATGCATTAAAATGCCACTTTTTCTCATAAAAACTACTGCATTTTTTCAGCAAAATACCCAAAAATGCAAACCCTTCCCCATTTTTACTGATATCTGAAATTCTAGCTTCTTTTGCCCCATTTGTCAAGGGAAATATGCCGTTAAAAACTGGAATTTTTCAGCTTGGCAAATAAAAAAAACGACCCGAAAACGGGTCGTTTTTTGTATGGAATTAGGCCTCCAGGTTAACCTTGGTGTCAGCACCAAAGACGTGGATGCAGTTGCCGGGGAATGCCAGCTTGATGGTTGCGCCTGCGTGCAGGGCAGCAATCTCTGCGCCGGTCAGGTTCATAGTGGAAACAATGACGATTACGTCCTTGCCAGCGATGTCCACGTGCAGGTGCACGGAAGAACCCATCAGCTCGTTAACGGTGATCTTAGCTTCGATGCCATCGTCAGCCAGCACAACGTGCTCGGGACGAACACCCACAACGATGTTCTGCTCCTCAACATTGTTTGCTGCCAGCTTAGCCTGCTTCTCGTCAGAAACAAATGCAACATAGCCGTTCAGATCAACAGCGTACTTGCCGTCAACCTTAACCAGCTTGGCATCCATCAGGTTCATCTGGGGAGAACCAATGAAGCCTGCAACGAACAGGTTGTAGGGATGATCGAACACTTCCTGAGGAGTGCCGACCTGCTGAATGAAGCCGTCCTTCATAATAACGATACGATCGCCCAGGGTCATAGCCTCGGTCTGGTCGTGGGTAACGTAAATAAAGGTGGTGTCGATACGCTCACGCATCTTGATGATCTCAGCACGCATCTGGTTACGCAGCTTGGCGTCCAGGTTGGACAGAGGTTCGTCCATCAGCATGACCTTGGGATCACGAACGATAGCACGGCCGATAGCAACACGCTGACGCTGACCGCCGGACAGAGCTGCAGGCTTACGGCCCAGCAGGTTGGTGATGTCCAGGATCTCAGCAGCTTCCTTAACCTTGCGGTCAATTACTTCCTTGGGAACGTGGCGCAGCTTCAGAGCGAAAGCCATGTTCTCGTAAACAGTCATATGGGGGTACAGAGCGTAGTTCTGGAAGACCATTGCAATATCGCGGTCCTTAGGAGCTACGTCGTTGACCAAACGGTCGCCAACACGCAGTTCGCCGTCAGAAATTTCTTCCAGACCTGCGATCATACGCAAAGTGGTGGACTTACCGCAGCCGGAAGGACCGACCAGAACGATAAATTCCTTGTCAGCGATCTCCAGGTTGAACTCCTGAACAGCGACAACGCCCTGCTCAGTAACCTGCAGCTTGGCCTTCTCTTCCTGGCGCTCCATGTAGTGCGCGTAAGCGCCGGGGTCCTTCTTCTTCAGCTTCTCAAGAATCTTTTCCTGCTTCTTGTTCTTCTTGATGTCGTCGCCGCTGAAGGGGTAGACCTTCTTGATGTTTTTCAGGGATACACTTGCCATACTCTTAACTCTAAGCACACTGAATCCTCGCGTGTACTCTCACCGCCGACCGGGTAAATATACAGTCGGGGCATTACGACAGGTCTCCACACTGCCGCACCGTGAGTTGAACGGTTGTTTCCTTTTTCCTCCTTTTGTGACATAAGGCTCCTAATTTAGTGGAGTAGGTTACCCTATGCCCGGATGTTATCAATAATACCATAAATTCCCGAATCCTGCAATGGTGAAATCGCACAGAAATTCGCGGTCTTTTTTGTATAAATCGACGGATTTACACCAATTGCATACTGCCGTCCGGGTTTACGGTCAAGGTACTGCTGTAATATGCCTGCATTGCCTGGGCAAGGTAAGCCGAATCCTTGACTCCGGCTGTTTCAAATGCCGCGTGCATTGCCAGCTGGGCAAGGCCGATATCTGCCGTAGGAACAGACACATTCCCCATAGAAATACTACCCAGGGTCGAACCGCCGGGAAGATCTGCCCGGTTATAATAAGTCTGCACCGGCACACCGGCTTTTTGGCAAGCCTGACGAACCACCGCTGCCGCCACACCGTCTGTTGCATAGCGGAGGTTTGCATTGAATTTCAACACCACACCGCCACCCAGAACCGGGGCATTGGTGGCATCACTAAACTCCGGGTGGTTCGGATGCAATGCGTGGGCATTGTCCGCAGAAATCATAAAGCTACCGGCCAGCATCGTGTCCATATCCAGCTGCAAGGCCTTGCAAATACGGCTGATGGTGCTGCTGAGCAGCTGAGAAGCTGCACCCTGGCAGGAGGTAGAGCCTACCTCTTCACTGTCAAACACGCACAACACCGGAATATCCCGGCTTTCCTCCGCCTGCAAAAAGCCCTGGGTACAGCCCCAGACACACTGCAGGTCATCCAGACCTTGCGCGGAAATAAATTCCTCATCCAGTCCCCACTGGGTTGCCTTTTGCCGGATATACAAATACAGATCGTGACCGAGAATCTTACCGCCGGCAACCTTTTCCAGCTCCGCCCACAGCTTTTCCTTTGCATTTTCCGTACCAACCAGAGGCAAGGTGTCCACCGCCGGGTTCCAGGCGTAGCCCTCGTTGACCTTCCGGTTCATATGGATCGCCACATTGGGAATGAGCAGCAAGTCCTGATCCATATCCACCAGTCGGCTTTCCACACCCTCCGGGGTTTCCACGATCACACGGCCGGCAATAGACAGGGGTCTGTCCAGCCAGGTAGATATGATCATTCCACCGTATTTTTCCGTAGCGAGCCGCGTGTACTTTCCTACCAGTTCCCCATTTTCCTTGACACGGAAGGTGGGTCTGTCTGCGTGGCTGGCGGTAAACAGAAAGCCCTTGGGTGCTTGCGGTACACGGAAGGCCACCAGTGCGCTGCCGCCCCGGGTCAGATAATACTTTCCGCCGGGTACAAGCGCCCACTGCTCTGTTTCATGCAAGCAGGAGTAGCCTGCCTGCTGTAATGTTTTTTCCAAATAAGCCACTGCGTGATACACGCTGTGAGAATAATCCAAAAACGTCTTGAATTCTTTCATATTTGCTCCTCCATTTCTTTGCCGGATGCTTTGGTTTTATTCTACACCATTTCCCTCTAACCGTCAATAACGAGGCTGCTTCTGAAAAAGTCGTTTTTCGTCGAAAAGTTCGGTTTTTATATGTTTTTGCGTAAAATGACGGAATTTGTCGAGCGATTCTTTTTGATTTTTCCTTGCAAATAAGTCCAGCATATGCTAAATTATATTTGTCGCAGCACCGGGGATTGATTTTGAAAATGTCAGGAGAGGAAGTTATGGACAATCATACCACAGTCATTATTGCAGATAACACAGAAGAATTCTGCGCCAGCTTAAATGTCGCCCTGAAACGGGCAGAGGGTTTTCAGGTCGTGGGGACCGCCAGTGATGGGGAGCAAGCCATTCGTATGGTGCAGGACAAGCACCCGGACGTGCTGGTTCTGGATCTGATGCTGCCCAAACAGGACGGTCTGAGCGTACTCAAAGCCATTTCTACTATGGAACGCAAGCCGGTCACCTTGGCTACATCCCGTTTTATCACTGATTATGTTGCCAATGCCGCAGCCAATCTTGGGGTTCGGTATCTGATGCTGAAGCCTTGCGATATGGGTACGTTGGTAGCGCACCTGGAAGAGATTCGGGGCTGCCGCAATCAAAAGGCCGCACCCAGGGGTACTACCAACATTGAAAGTATGGTCACCAGTATCATCCACGAGATTGGTGTTCCTGCCCATATTAAGGGCTATCAGTATTTACGGGAAGCCATTATCATTGCCGTAAACGATATGGACGTGATCAATGCCATCACAAAGGTACTTTACCCCCAGGTGGCCAAAACATTCCAGACCACCCCCAGCCGGGTGGAACGTGCCATCCGCCACGCAATCGAGGTGGCTTGGGACAGAGGCGATCTGGATACCCTGCAACGCTTTTTTGGTTATACGGTCAGCAATACGAAAGGCAAGCCCACCAACTCCGAGTTTATCGCGCTCATTGCCGATAAGCTACAGTTACAGCTAAAAGGTACAGGCGCAATTGCGTGAAATACAGCCTTGCGGATAAGTTATCCGCAAGGCTGTTTTCTATTGACAGACCTCTTTTCTGCCACTATAATATACTTATCAAAAAATGCCTGTCAGGAGGATCATTATGAACGAATTACAAAAGAAAATTGGCGAAATCGGCGTTGTGCCGGTCATTAAACTGAATAACCCCACCCGGGATGCCAAGCCCCTGGCTGACGCCCTGTGCGCCGGCGGTGTGCCTGTAGCAGAAGTAACGTTCCGTGCAGCCGGTGCTGCAGAGGCCATCCGGATCATGCGGGAAAGCCACCCGGAAATGCTGGTTGGCGCAGGTACTGTGCTCAACGAGCAGCAGGTAGACGAAGCCATCGCTGCCGGCGCTTCCTTCATCGTTACCCCCGGTTTGGACATTGAGATCGTCAAGTACTGTCAGGCAAAGGGCATTACCATTTTCCCCGGCTGTACCACCGCTACTGACTACCACGCTGCTTATCGTCTGGGTCTGGAAGTGCTGAAGTTCTTCCCTGCCGAGCAGTCCGGTGGTCTGGATAAGATCAAGTCTATGTCCGCCCCCTTCCCTATGTTTAAGGTGATGCCCACCGGCGGTATCGGCCTGAAAAACCTGGCTACCTACGCAGCCAGCAAGGTGATCTGCGCCTGCGGCGGCAGCTATATGGTTACTGCCGACCTGATCGACAACGGCAAGTGGGATGAGATCACCGAACTGTGCAGACAGTCCGTAGAAATTGTGAAGGAGGCCCGTAAATAATGGCAAACGAAGAAATTTTGCAGGAAGAAGAAACTTCTGTTATCACCTTTGTGGATGAAAATGGCGAAGAGATCGAGATGGAATATCTTGATTGTATCGAGTATAACGGCAAAGAATATCT
>JAZQWQ010000168.1:0-3499 GCA_045632385.1 Faecousia sp. | reverse complement strand
GGTGGTGAGGAAAATGGGGGTATCGGTCACCTTCTGCATCCGTTCGTAGTACTCGGCAAAGGCATCCATAGACTCCTTGGACTGGTCAAAATAACCGGCAAAGGTACGCATAAAGCCGGGAGCGACTTCCCGATAGCACTTACACAGAATCTGATCAAAATGCTCTTTCTCGATAGCCGGGTACATCATAGCTTCAATATTATTAAAGCCCATACCGCCAAAGATTTGGGGATAACGACTTTTGGTAATCTTCACATTTTGCATGATCAGCACCTCTTACTCTGTATAGTTCCACTTCTTGCCGGTGGTGAGGATGGCATTGTTCTTCAGAAGGGTCTGGCGCAGGAGGGTAATGTCCAGATCCTTGGGATCGCATTTTGTCTGCAAAGACAGCGCTGCAGCCGTACCGGCAGCTTCGCCCATACCCATACAGGTAGCCATAACTCTTGTCAGGCCGTAGATGCTGCTATCGATCGAAGCGCAGCGGCCTGCTACCAACAGGTTTAGAATATTCTTGGAAACCAGGCAGCCGTAAGGAATACCCACTGCGTGTTCCACCGGCTGAATGGACAACTTGTTGGAATGGGGTACGTGGACATCCACATTGTAGCCGGCCAGGGTCACCGTATCTTCCGCCACGGCATAATCCACCAAACACGCGGAAGTCAAGGTCTTCTGACCCACGATGCGCCAGCTTTCCCGGGAACCCAGGCAAGGAGAAATGGATGCCAGGTAGCAATCCTCAAAGCCGGGTGCATACTTCTTAAAGAAGATCATCAGTTCCTTGATCTGATTGTGACATTCAAATTCGCCCTCCAAAACACTTTCATAATTGGAGGTGTCCACGCCGTTGGCTCGGGTGGTATTGATCAGCACCTGGCCCGGTTCCCCCAATGTCATAAAGATAATACGATCTCTGGGCAGAGAATAATCGCCATTTTCACGAGCCTTGGCAATGAACTCCCCGAATCCGGTAAAGACAAATGCTTTGGCGTCAAATTGGGCCATATTCTGCTCCATACCGTAAGTGTCCGGCAGTTTCGCCGTTTCCGGATGCGCCTTCAGGTACGCACGGAAACGATCCTTGTCCACATTGCCAATGGTAAAGGTCAGTGACGGCGGCTGCAGCTTTTCCGCTTTTTGGCACAATGCACCGGCTCTGGTGGCCAGGCAGGCATCGCCGGTGGCATCAATAAAGGTAGATGCCAGGAAGCTTCTGACTTCGCCACGGCACAAAGCTGTGATCTCCGTGATCCGGTCTTTTTCTGTTTTGACGTCCATCAGTTCTGCGTACAGCAGCACATCTACCCCAGCCTCCCGGCACATTTCAAAGGAAACGATCCGGAACCAATGGGGGTTAATAATGGTCAGGCTGTTATGTACCGGGCAGGGATAATGTCCCATCGTGCCGCCCAAAAGAGAAAGACGATCCACAAATTCCTGAGGAATACCGCCTACCACGTGGTCACCGGCACGGTCTACAAAGCCCAGCAGCGGCAAACCGGAATTGGCCAGGCCACCCAGGGCAGCGCTGCGCTCCACCAGCAAGGTCTTCAGGCCGGCTCTTGCAGCAGCAATGGCGGCAGGCAAGCCACCGGGGCCACCGCCAACTACGATCAGATCATAGGTCTTTGTCATATGTGTTCCTCCAGTTTTTATAATATACTATGATTATTCTGCTTATAATTGACAAAATCAATGGAATCTTATATGATATATTTATAAATTTCTATCATAGGAGCTATTATGGAACTGGCAAAATTACAAGGTTACGTCCGGGTAGAACGCAGTACGTTCCGGGATGAGCATTTCTATAGTACCCAAAACTTTTTATATGTTATCGAAAAAGGTGTCTTTGCCTACACCGTAAACGGCAAGACCTACCAAGCCAGAGAATTAGACTGCGTATATTTCAAAAAAGGCACTTATTATGAGCGCACGGTGGTCTCCCCGGTGATACTGCACATATTTGAATTAGCGCAACCATTGGCCGATGCCGATGCGCCCATTTCCATCGCCAACAGTCAGCGCATCCGGGAAAACATTGCTTTGCTGGACAATCTGCAAGGCACGGTCAAGGAAAACCTACCCTACATTGAGCATTTGCTCAACGACATTTTGCACACGCACCGACAGGAAAAACAGCAGGTGCCGGATCCCCTGGAAACCGCTGACAGCCGCATCACCCAAGCGTTATCTATCATTCATGACAATTTTCATAGAGAGCTGTCGGTAAATGCCCTTGCAGAGGCAGTACATCTGTCCTATCCCCAATTCAACCGCTTGTTTGTGAAGTACCTGGGTGTGACCCCCATCCGCTACATCCACCAACTTAAGCTGGAAAAAGCCAAAGGTCTTTTGTACACCACGGAACTGCCCATCAAAGTCATTGCCGACGAATGTGGCTTCAAGGATATTTACTACTTCAGCAACTTCTTCCGCACCGCCACCGGCTGCAGTCCCACCCAATACAGAAACAAGCCCGGTTCAAGCTGAACCGGGCTTTTTATTAGTTGATCATTCTCTTTTTACAAATCTCGCTGAAGTAGTAGCGGCTCTTCTTCCAGCGGCGGCGACCGGTGTTGTGATCCACCCAGGTGAGGCCAAAGCGAAGCCGATAACCGTCCTGAATTTCATAGGAGTCGGCATCGTTCCAGTAGTAGTAACCCTTGACCGGGTAACCGGCGCGGATACAACGGCAAATAGAGCGCAGGTGCTCCCGCAGGTAGGTAATACGCTCCGGGTCATTACATTCCACTTCCTCATCGTAGCGGTTGGGAATGCAGCAGCCGTTTTCGGTGATGTACAGATCCATTCCGGGACACAGCTCGGCAGCGTACTGAATCAGGTCAATGATACCTGCCGGATATGCTGCATAAGCCTGACCAGGCTCTGCGTAAAAGCTATCCGTACCGGCAAAGCCCAGAACGTTGTCCGCCTGCTTGGTACGTCCGTAGGTATAGTAGTTCAGACCCAGGAAATCCATAGGCGCAAACCACTTGTCCAGATCCTCTTGATAATGCTCCGGCATCGTGTCTACCACTTCCTGGGTGTACTCCATCAAACGGGTGGGGTACTTGCCCTGGACCAGAGGCAGAGTCCACCAGTCCAGCTGGTTTTCCATATTGCGGTTTGCAGCGCCCAGATCCTCGTCATTGATCTCTGCCGGCGTGTTGGGCTGCATACAGTTGACAATGCCGATCTTGCCCTTCAAATTCAGGCTGCGGTACAACCGGATCGCCCGGAAGTGGGCCAAGATCACGTGGTGACCTGCCAGGGTGGAGCGCTTTCTGTCCTCAATATAGGGAGGGAAACGACCGGTGAGGTAACCGCCGCGGATGGAGCAATGGGTCTCATTGAAGGTACTCCACAGCATAACCCGGTCGCCAAAGGCCTCAAAGCAGACCCGGGCATAGTTTTCAAACCAAAGGGGGAACTCCGGATTTTCAAAGCCGCCTCTTTCAAACAAAGGCATCGGCAGATCCCAGTGGTACAGATC
>JAZQWQ010000167.1:0-1707 GCA_045632385.1 Faecousia sp. | reverse complement strand
ACACCCCGGACGAAAGTCCGGGGTGTTTTTATACAAATTCTTCGATTACTTCGCCGCCTTCCAGGTAGGCAAGCATATTCATTGCCAGCAAGTTCCAGCTGGAAAAGCCCTTGTTGCAGATACCTTCGCCGGTTTCCGGGTCATAGTATTCGTGGAAAGCACTGTTTTTTGCATAGTCTGCAGCCAAAAGATCCAGCGTTTTCTTTGCCAGTTCCTCGCCTTCTGCAACGTAGCCGTACCGCAAAAGCGCTTTATACACAAAGTAGTTGGACAAAATCCAAACGCTGCCGTGCCAGCTGGAGGGATTGCTGCTGGCGATCAGCCGATACATTTTCTCATATTTGGATAAGGAGCGAACTCCGTAGGGCGCCCAAAAGCCCTTTTCGTCTAATAGGTTCTCCTTCACGATTCGATCTGCCTGTTCTTTGGTGGGAATACCGGCCCATAGAGGCAGAAAAGAACTCCAGCAACCCAACCGCTGAATCAGGGTGGAGTAATGTCTGGGAGCACCCCGGTGCAGTCGCACATTGGGATCAATGGGTCGTAGATTGATGTCGCAGCTGTAGTACATTCCATCCTTTTCGTCATAGCAGTGGGTGTTGATGGCATCCTTCAGATCTGCCTGCTTTTGATGATAAAGGGCGGCATCTTCTTCATTGCCAATGGCTTTTGCAATATGTGCCATAGCCCCCAATTCCATATACATCAGGGAGTTTAGGAAAATGGATGCAGAACTGTTGTCCGGACGATAAAAGGTAGCCGGGTCGTTGTCCACACCAATGGCAAAATCGTCAAAGAAGTAGAAAAGTCCACTTTCGTGCTTGGCATTTTCCTCGTAATAATTCAAAAAAGCCTTCAGCTTGGGGTAGATTTCCTTTATCCATTCGATGTCCTTGTTGTATTTCAGAATAAAGGCAATGTGCTGCGCAAGCACCGGCTTGTGTATGTTCTTGTGGGGCATCTTAGGAAGCCAGTTGTTTTCCTGGCTGCTGAAAATGACGATTTCAATGCTACCGTCAGGCTTCTGCTGATCCAAAAAGTTCAGCACAGAGCCTTTTTCATAAGCGAACAGTTCATCCTGGCGGCCTTGCTCCAGCGCGATCTGCCGCATAGCAATGTTATTGACCCAGTTACCCCAATCCCACAGCTGCAGAGTATAGACACTGCCTTTTGCCACAACGATGCTGGGGTAATGAAAATCCCCAATAGCCGGCGCTGTCAGGATCTTGGATAACTCCAAAAGGTAGTCTTTTAATTGCTCGTAGCCCATAGTTAATCTCCTTAACCTGTCGTTTCGATGTACACAGTATAGTCAAAAGGAGCAAGAAAGACAATGAAAGAAACAGCTACAAATTTGTAAATTTCCACAATGCCGGTTTACGGGGTGGCCAGCCAAACAGCCATCAGGCTGTCCCAATCCTTGCCGGCAGATGCAAAGTCAATCAGGGGGAAACTGCCATTTTCAGCCGGGCACAAAAGGGAGAGCTTCGGCATGATCTGGGGATATTCTGTGGGGTTTTTCTGGCAGGAAACAGTGCCGTCTGCATTGACCACCGGCTGGAATGTTCCGGCGGGGTCAGCGCCCAAACGTTCATCTAGCGCCAGCATTACCGGGCCTCTGCGGAAGCAGATGAAGTGACTTTGTGCGTCGTCATAGGTAACTTCTGTGGGAACGAAAAGGCTGCTTGTGGTAGGATCCGGGTTTCT
>JAZQWQ010000166.1:0-7841 GCA_045632385.1 Faecousia sp. | reverse complement strand
TATTGATTACTACAATAACCGCCGCATCAAGGCAAGACTAAAGGGCTTGCCACCTGCATTACACAGACAGCAAGCCCTTTCGGCAGCTTAAACAATTTGAGTTTAAAATATTTGTCTAACTTTTTGGGGTCACTTCATTTCTGCGGCTATTTTTTTATCAGTCCCTTTACCCAAAAAATGTCTTCCTTTTTCAGCACCTGCAGCAAAAACAGCATACAAATATAGATCACCCCAAAACTGATTCCCCGGGCTACCGGCTGGTATACGTGGGAAGCGATAAAAATGCTCACAGCGGTAGCGACAAAGGTCCTTACCGGCACAGACAGAGAAATGACTTTGCCGGTAATTTTCAGAAGCCTGCGGATACTCAGCAGAAAATTTAAAAGGTGCGTTACCAAAAAACTGAAAAAATACCCATACATTCCGTACCGGGGGAGCAACAGGTACAAAAATATAACATCCAGGCTTGAAGTAATGATGTTATATCGGACACAAGCTTTTTGCTGCCCTAAGCCTTTTGTCATAGCATCCGTAATCGCATCGCAATAGAGCATAGGAATGAGCAGCGCATAAAGCTGCAAATGCTTTCCGGCATCCTGACTTTTGTATAAGCCTTGACAAAGAACCTGCCCCAGCAAAATCTCCAATCCGCAGAAAAAACAGCCATACAAAAGGGTGATTTTCAGGCTTCTTTTTACTAAATATCGAATCCGTGTTTGGCTTCCAGCGGCAGCGCAGCGAGCCAGCTCCGGAATCAGCAGCTCAGCCAGACCGAAAATAATGGCAGCCGGGAACATCAGCACCGGAAACACCATTCCGCAAACCATACCAAAGGCAGCCAATGGATCTTCTGCTCCCGGAAACCGTGAAAGCCGTTTTGGGACCATTAAATTTTCTGTGGTGGAGATACCGGCTTTTAAATTATCTGCCAGCGCCAGCGGTACAGCAGCCTCCAAAAGGGGACGTACCAAGGGTATCTTTGCTGCCTTGGGTGGCTTTTCCAAAATCCGTAAAAGCATTAAGATAAGTACAGTGATACACCCGGCAAGGCCACTGCCAAAAATAATGCTTTGACAGGCACGTACCGGATCACCCTTGGCCCACAGTGTTAAAAATGCCATGGTAACCACCATAGAGAGCAGCTGCTCTGCTACCTCTACCGCCGCCAACGTGCCAATGCGGTTTGCTGCGGTAAAATATCCGGTCATTACTCCAGTCAGGCAGAAAACCGGCACGAAACACCCATAGAGCCGAATGGCCTCGGCGGTTTCCGGATGACCGATCCAAACCGCTGCGATCTGTGGAGCAAAATATTGCAAAAGAAGCGCCACCGCGCCGCTGCAAAGGATGCTATAGAGCAAACAACCCGACAGTACTTGGCGCACAGCCCCGGGCTTTTTTCTGCCTAATTGTGCGGCAGTTAAGTACATCGTGGCAGTTCGTATTCCAGCCATTCCGGCGGTCATTGCCAATGCGCCAACAGACAGTACCAGATGCAAAAGGCCAACACCCGCCGCGCCGATACTGCCGGAGATATACACCTGAAACGAGGTGGAAACCAAACGAAGCAACAGATTGACTCCCGTCAGGAGTAGCGCACTGTAAAAAATAGGAAGTTTTTTAGACAAAACAACCCCTCCTTGTCCACAGCATATGTGGACGAGGAGGGGGTTATGCGTTACACTTCCTTACAAAAAGGGGAAAGGGGACATTCTCCGCATTTAGGGTTGCGTGCGGTGCAGATTTCTCTGCCAAACAGAACGATGCGGTGACAAAAATCGGAGCTTTCTTCCGACGGCAAAATTTTTCGCAGTTGTTTTTCTACTTTTTCCGGTTCTTTTCCTTTGGAAAGCCCCAACCGTCCGCAAATACGAATACAGTGAGTATCGCAGACAACACTTCCCGGTTCGCCGAAAATATCGCCTAACAAAAGATTGGCGGTCTTTCTGCCAACACCGGGCAGCTTCAAAAGCTGCTGCATAGTGCCAGGGACTTTTCCACCGTATTCTTCTATCAGCATCCGGCAGGCCAAAACAATATCTTTTGCCTTTTGCCGGTAAAAACCGCAGGAATGGATGTAGGTTTCAATGTCGGCAATTTCTGCATTGGCCAGGCTTTCCAGGGTAGGGTAGGCTGCAAACAGGGCCGGTGTAACCAAGTTGACTCTGGCGTCGGTGCATTGGGCAGAAAGTCGCACTGCAATCATCAGCTCATAATCCTTTTCATATTGCAGGGCACAAGGTGCTTCCGGGTATCGATCTTTCAGGAGTTCAATAATTTCTAAAGCTTTCTTTTTCATGGGAAAACCTCCTTTTCTTCATTCTATCATAGCTTTGCTTTGTTGAAAAGAGGATTTTCCTGTCTGCACAAAAAAGGGCCGCTTTGGATATGATGGGATATCTGAATTAGGAGGAGATGCCCTTGGAAATGGGTTTGGATAAATTACCCTTGGGTGTTCCGGGACAGATAACCCAAATGGCAGAAAATATGCCGCTGATCAGGCGGCTGAACCAGTTTGGATTGGTACCGGGCACCCAAATTTGCTGCCGCTACCGAACACCCGGCGGAAGCGTGACAGCAGTGGAATTTCGTGGAACGGTGGTCGCTCTGCGTACCCGGGATATGTCGTCCATCCGGGTGCAAGTCCCATGAGTAGATTTCCGGAACGAAAGCTGACGGTGGCGCTGGCTGGAAACCCCAACGTGGGGAAAAGCACGCTGTTTAATGCCTTGACCGGGCTGCGGCAGCACACTGGAAATTGGCCGGGGAAGACGGTGGGGGTTGCCCAGGGGGAAAAACGTTACCGGGACACCCTCTTTACCTTTGTGGATCTGCCCGGTACGTATTCTATGGAGGGGGCTTCTCCGGATGAGCAGATCGCCGGGGATTACTTACGGGAAAACCGAGCAGATTGTACCGTAGTTGTTTGCGATGGTAGCTGCCTAGAGAGAAGTCTGATCTTAGCTCTGGAAATTTTGATGTGTTGTCCCAGAACAGTAATTTGTGTCAATTTAATAGATGAAGCGAAACGTCAGGGAATTTCCATCTGTCCCCATATGCTTTCCGATTTATTGGATGCCCCTGTGGTGTTTACCTCTGCAGGGAAAGGGGAGGGGCTTGATCACTTGCTGGAAAAAGTGAAGGAAACAGCACTACAAATGCCGAAGCTAGCGCTGCCAAAGTGGGATGACCCGGTTTTGCTTGCGGAAAAGATCGCAAAGGTATGTGTTTGTAAAAATCCACGCTGTGACCAAAGGTTTCGTCGTAATGTGGATAAACTTTTGGTCAGCCGCCGGTTTGGTGTGCCGTTTCTTTTCCTGATATTGCTGGGAATCCTTTGGCTGACAGTCTGGGGCGCAAACTATCCCGGAAAGCTTTTGGAGGCGGCAGCGGACTATGGGTATAGCCTGTTGTCCGGTTGGACTGCAACGCTTCCCTGGTGGCTGTCCGGGTTGTTGGTGGACGGTATCTATGCTGTCTGCGCCCGGGTGATCTGCGTGATGTTGCCGCCTATGGCAATTTTCTTTCCTTTATTTACGGTTTTGGAGGACATCGGCTACCTGCCCAGAATGGCATTTCTTTTAGACCCAATGTTTTCCCGGTGTGGCGGCTGCGGCAAGCAAGCGCTGACACTGTGTATGGGCTTGGGGTGTAATGCAGTGGGGGTAATGGGCTGCCGAATCATTCAATCTCCCCGGGAGCGTTTAAATGCCATTTTGACCAATGCGATGGTGCCTTGTAACGGCAGATTTCCTACGCTGATTTTTCTGGGAAGCCTGTTGTTTGCCGGAAGCGGTAGCACCCTGGTCGTGGCATTTTGCGTGGCTTTGGGGGTGGCAGGAGCAATGGTAATTTCCTTTTTGCTGAGCAAAACCCTTTCCAAAGGGGAGGACAGCGCCTTCTTTATGGAAATGCCCCCGTTCCGCCGCCCCCGGCTTGGCCAAATTTTGGTGCGTTCTGTTTTGGACAGAACATTATTTGTAGCCGGCAGAGCGTTGCTGGTGGCAGCGCCGGCAGGGGCTGCTTTGTGGTTGCTGTCTAATACAGGTCTATTAGGTCTTGTGGTGAATTTCTTAAACCCGGCAGGCTTGTATTTGGGAATGAACGGAATCATTTTGCTTGCGTTTCTTTTCTGCCTGCCTGCCAATGAACTATTACTGCCGGTTATTTTGCTGAGCATTACGCAATCCCAAAGCCTGCAAGCCACCGGAAGTATTGGCTATGGGCTGCTGGGCGACTTCTTTACCGGAAAGATGGCGCTGTGTACAATGGTGTTTACACTGTTTCACTGGCCTTGCGGTACTACACTGATGACAGTCTACCGGGAAACCGGCAGCATAAAAAATACAGCGGTAGCAGGAATTCTGCCTACCGCTGTTGGAATAGCGCTGTGTATTGTGTTAAACTTCGTCCTCTAAGATATCTGCTGTCAATGCAGAGATTTCATAGGCGGTACGCTCCTGCGCACCTTCTTCAGTGAGTTTCGTGTAAATGCGGCTTTGAAGTCTGCCATAGATTCGGATAACATCCCGGGTGTGACATTGCGAAACCTCTTGCGCAGTGCGACCCCATAAGATACATGGCAGATAATCTGCTCTGCGAAAGGCTCTGGGGACGGCCAGCATCACATCGCAAATTTCCCGACCAAGGGGTGTTTTCCGGAAATTCGGTTCCCGGCACAAAGGTCCTTCTACCAGCACTTCATTGATTGGTTCACCGTCTTCTACGCAGATCTGAGATGCAAACACAAAAATCAGCAAATGCCGGGAGCCTTCGTTGCGTTGGTTGTGGGAACGAACCTGCCCGGTGACGGTGAGCATACTCCCGGCAGAGGGGTCGAGGGAGGTGAGAAGATTTTCTTCCGCAATGACCGGCAGAATATCGATCGCACCGGATAGTCGCTGTACTTCCAGGAAAAACCGGAGAAACTTGCGACCGTGGTTTTCGTGGGAAAAGCAGGGCAGTTCCTGCAGTGTGCCTCTGAGCGTAATGCTGTTGGTTGTATGTTCCATAAGTACCACCTCAAATTAGGATTGTATGGAACATTCTATGCGTCATTTTCTCAAACAGAACAGGCTGCCGCAAACACTGCGGCAGCCTGTTTTGCCAGAATGTGAATACCCCCGAGCCATCAAAATAGCATCAGCTTGGGCATTGTAACTTGCTTTTTCCTCGGTTGGCTGGTATAATGTGTGCAATTCTATAAGTGGAGGTTGTTTTTGTGGCTCGTTTTAAAATATTGGGCTCCTGCTCCGGTACAGAGCCGATGGTAGACCGACATCATACAAGTATTGTCTTGGAGGAAAACGGACGTAATTATTTCTTTGATGCAGGTGAAAATGCCGTGCATACGGCCCACACCCAAGGAATTGACCTGACCCGGACACGGGCGATTTTTATCTCCCATTCCCATTACGACCACATCGGCGGCCTTATGGGCATTTTCTGGACGATGCGGAAGCTTTGCAACCTGCGGAAAACCAACCTGGCTGACGGGGAAGTCAAACTGTTCCTTCCGGAAACCAAGGTCTGGGATCATATTTTCGAAGTGTTAAAACATACCGAGGGGGGCTTTAAGCAGCCTTTTGACATCCTGGTGGATACCCCTAAACTCGGCACCTTTTATGAGGATGAGAATGTTGAACTGACCGCCTATGAATCCCACCATTTGCCCTTATCCGGGGATGGCTCCATACGGTCTTTTTCCTACCGGATTAAAATGCGTGACAAAACTGCCGTTTTTTCCGGCGATATTAAGCATATGGATGACCTTACAGAGACTGTGGGAGAAGGCTGCGACCTGCTGCTTTGCGAAACCGGTCACCACGAGGTGAAAGCAGTATGCGAATTTGCTGAGCGTCATCACGTGAAGCAGCTTGTGTTTGTGCATCACGGGCGGGAGATTCTTGAGAACCGGCCAAGTGTGCAAGAGGCCATGGATCATTGCAAGATTCCCGTCAAGCTTGCTTTTGATGGAATGGACATTGAACTGTGAGGTAGAATGCAATGATTGGTGTTTCTTTGCCTCTGGATTGGCTGATAACCGGGGAGGGGCTTCCTGAGTCCGTGGACAACGTTCTGGCGGCACTGAAGGCTGAGGGCGTCCGCAGCATTGAGCTGCGAACAGTGCGCAAATACCACACCGCAGAGGATGTGAAGCGTGTGGCAGAAACCCTGTGGGACAAGGGCTTTTTAATATCTCTGCATGGGGAAGCGAAAACAGCCGAGGGCATTGTCCAGGAGTTGTTTGCCCCGATAGAAGGGCTGCTCCATAATATGCGCCAGCCGTCGGTGAACATCACTGTGCATCCGATCCAAGGGGATAATGTAAAACTGTTGACGACTGCTGCCGATTATATCGCGCAAAACAGCTTGCCCGTTACCGTTGCTTTGGAAAACAATCGCCGCCTTCCGGATAAGACCGAGGGCGACAGTGCTGCTCTGGTGCTTGAAATTGTGAAAAAGGTGGACCGTCCGCAGGTTGGCATCTGCTGGGATATGGGACATTATATGTACTGGTGGCGAAAAAATCATCCCGATGCGCCGGTTGTTTTACCCGGTCAGGAATTTTTAAAGCGGGTTATTCACACCCATATCCATGCCTTGGCGGGGCTAAAAACCCATTTCCCCCTGGATACCCATAGCCTGCCGCTGAAGCAGTTTTTGGATGGGCTTTGCTATGAATATTTTGGGCTCTATAATCTGGAACTGGAGTATCCGCGGTTTCAGGAACTTCGGGCTTTGCTGCCGGCGCTGGTAGGCTCTGTCCGGGAGCTTCGTGACAAAATGCCCCTATGCGCCAATATTTATGATGAGGTGCGGGGCAATTTTGACAGCTGGTTTCTGTCGGCACTGACAACCCTTGACGGAGAGGACGGCACGAAATTCGGACTTATCCATTCCTCTTCCTATCTGTTCAATTTCCACGGCTACCGTGTGGGAATGGATATTGCTTTCAGAAACGCACGTTACCTTGCCGAGACACCCTCAAAATGCGCCTCGCTTTTAAAAGCCCTTGACCTGATGATTATCTCCCATAACCACCGGGATCATTTCGAGGAAAGCACCGTAAAGCTGTTGGCGCAGACGGATATGGAATGGGTCATTCCTGATTTCCTTTACGATATTGCCTTGGAATATGGAATATCGCCGGAGAAAATCCATATTGCAAAAAAGGATGAACTGCTGACTGTTGGAAAACTCACGCTCCTGCCCTTTGCAGGCAGACATTTCCGTCCGGGAACCGCCAGGGGAGTGCCGGAATACGGCTATTATGTTACCGCTGTGGGTTCTCCGTCCATTGCACTTCCTGTGGATGTCCGGGATTTTTCGCTGGAAGGTCTGCCGGATATCCCAAAGGCTGACTATTGCTTTGCCAACGTTTGGTTGGGAGACGGCAGGGGACTTGATGAATCTTTTTCGCCGCTTGATTGTCAGTTTGCGGAGTTTATGCTGCATTTCTCCCATAAAAATATCCTCCTGACCCACCTCAATGAGGACGGACGCCGGGACAAGGATCTGTGGTGCAGCCGCCACGGGGAGCTTCTGCAAAGAAAGTTTACCGAGCTTTCGCCCAAGACCAAAGTCTTCATCCCTGCCCGGGGTCAAGTGATCGAATTGAAATAATGATGCCGCCTGATGTAATTACATCAGGGGGCAGAAATTTTCTAGTGAACAGAAAATGCGTAGGGAATGACATATTGAACTGCCCCAGTTTGTGCGGACAGCACAAAAAAGGGACTCCCTTGCAGGATAATTAAATTTCAAGCGGAGTGGCGTAGCGTCAGCGGCGCCACTCCCGTTCTGTTTTGGATTCGTTCATGGTTGTAAAAGTAAATATA
>JAZQWQ010000165.1:0-2815 GCA_045632385.1 Faecousia sp. | reverse complement strand
ATTTTGTGCGGCCGCCGAGCGTTGGATGCTGAAACAGGGCAAATTCCCGGTCAGCTGGCAGCTGCTTTGGACGTTCCGGCAGTGACCAATGTGCAGCAGATAGAAAAAACAGAAGAAGGTTTTTCTGTTCTGCGACTGTTGGAAACCGGAACGGAGCAGTTGGCGGTAAAGGCCCCTTGCCTGATCTCTCTGTGCGAATATACCTACTCGCTGCGTTTGCCCAGCATTTTGGGCAGACGGCGGGCGAAGGATAAGCAGGTAGAAATTTGTACTGCCGCAGATATTGGATTGCCGGAAGAGCAGTGCGGTCTGCAAGGCTCTAAAACCAAGGTGGTGCACGTGGATACCAAAGCTCCGGGTCTTCGCAAATGCAGCTATTGCAATCCGGAAACCTTGTATGGTATCATAAAGGGGGTGCGGTGATGCAGGAGCTTATACTGCTTCAAAGCGCCCAACCGGACTTGGGCTTGCAAAAAAAAGCGGCGCAGCTGGCAGTCGCAGGAAATTTGCAGCTGCGTGTTTTGTCTGTTGCCAAGGCAGAAAGCATTGCGGCAGACGATTTGGTCATTGCCAAGGCTTTGGTAAGCAAAACGGAAAATGCCCGGGTGATTTTAGCCCCGGCAACTGTCCGTTTGCGGAGCATTATGCCGATGCTGGCATATCTTTTGCAGGCAGGCTTGACAGCAGATTGCACTGCCCTGGAAATTACCGGGGAAGGAGAACTGCTCCAGACCCGTCCTGCCTTTGGCAACAGCCTGGTGGCGACAATTCAAACAGTCAGCCCGATACAAATGGCAACGGTACGCCCGGGAACATTTCCGGACGAGCCGGGTGCAGCATATCCCCGGGCAGAAGAATTGGAAATCTGCGACTCCGGGCTTGTGACTGTGCTGGAACAGCTACGGCAAACGCAGACAGGTGGCATCAGCCAAGCCCGGGTGATCGTATCCGGCGGCGCAGGAATTGGCTCGAAAGAGGGCTTTGCCAAGCTGCAAGGTTTTGCAGAAAAGCTGGGCGCAGCTTTGGGTGCGTCCCGGTGCGCTGTGGATTTGGGCTATGCCCCATATAGCGCGCAGGTGGGCATCACCGGCGCAACCGTCAGCCCTCGGCTATATATTGCCGTGGGAATCAGCGGCGCGGTACAGCATCTGTCCGGAATGTCCGGCGCAGAAACGGTGATCGCCATCAATCAAGATCCAAAAGCTCCTATTTTCCAATATGCCGATTACGGCATCGTGGGAGATTGGGAAACGATCATTAACCAATTGGAGGAATTGTTATGAACCTGAAAAAAACCTATGTGCCGACCATTGGCTATACCAAGCTGTGCGAAATTGACAAGTGTAGCTGCAAGCGGCTGGAGTTCGGCATTATCGAGTTAAATCAGGGTGACAGCGTTACCCTCAATACCGAGGAAAAGGAATTTGCCTTTATTTTTATGTTCGGCAATGCGGACGTGACCGTGGGCGAAAATCAGTGGAAGCAGGTCGGTAAGAGAACCACCGTGTTTGAAGGTCCGGCCCACACCGTCTATGTTCCCAGACGTTCCACCGTTACCTTTACCGGCTGCAATCACGTGCGCATCGGTGTGATCGATACCCCCACAGACAAGGATTCCAAACCCCAGTGGCGCAAGCCGGAGGAAGTGAAGATTATGACTCTGGGCGATACCCCTATGAAACGGGATGCCCATTTCCTCATTGACGGCGATACCAACGCAGATTATTTGACCATTGGCGAGTCCTTTGTGGAGCCGGGCAACTGGGCAGGCTACCCCGGTCATAAACACGATGAAGACAATATGCCTGCCGAGTCTGTGGCAGAGGAGATCTACTATTTCCTCTTTGACCAGGAGAAGGGCTATGGTTTCCAGAGCCTGTACACCCGGGACGGGGAGATCGACGAGACCTACCGTGTGAAGAATAACGATTTGGTGGAGTTCCCCAAGGGCTACCACCTGACCCAGACTGCCCCCGGCTACAAGATGTACATTTTGTGGCTGATGGCTGGCGATATTCAGGGTATCCACCGTACCAACGACCCTGACCACGATTGGGGTTTGAATAAGTAATATGGAGAAATACGTATTAGGTGTGGATATTGGCAGCGGCAGTGTGAAGCTGACGCTCTTAAGTCGGGCTGGGATTATCGCTGCCACTGCCGGGTGTGAGTACCCCACCCATTATCCAAAGGTAGGCTGGTGCGAGCAAGCGCCGGAGGATTGGTGCGCCGCCTTTAAATCTGCCCTGGCAGATATTTTGAGGGAAGCAAAGGCTAAGCCGGAGCAGATCGAGGCGCTGTCCTTTGATGCGGCGACCCATACAGCAGTTTTGCTGGATGAAAATAAGCAGGTGCTGCGCAATGCGATTTTGTGGACAGACCAGCGCAGCAAGGCAGAAGTTCAGGAACTGAAGGACATCCACCTGGATGTGATTATGGCCCAGGCGATGAATGCCCCCACCACCGTGTGGACACTGCCCCAGTTTATGTGGCTGAAAAAGCACGAACCGGAAATTTGGGGGAAAATTCGCTATATTCTCTTTGCCAAGGACTATCTGCGCTTCCGGATGACCGGAACGATGGAAACCGACACCATTGATGCGGCAGGCTCTATGTTCTACAATGTGAAAAATGGGTGTTGGTCTAAGGAGCTGTGCGCCCTTTGTGATATCCGGATGGAATGGCTGCCAAGGTTATGTAAACCAACAGACCAGGCAGGCACAGTAGAAGGGGAGCGAGCAGCAGAGTTTGGTCTGGCACCTGGAACAAAGGTACTGGTGGGTACTACGGATACCGTAATGGAAGTGTTTGCGGC
>JAZQWQ010000164.1:0-2335 GCA_045632385.1 Faecousia sp. | reverse complement strand
ACCTTATCCGGAACGCAATCCTCGGAAGTGTAACCGGGGATCAACAGGTACTCACTAAATGTACGGCTGGGTTCGGAAAAATAGTGTGCCATAAATATTCCTCCTGTAAAGATAAAATGGATATAATCTTGCATTATATTATTGTATATCATATCACACCGCCAACCTTTGGTCAAGCGGGGAAACACCAAGAATCTACAATGTTTTTTCCTGTTTTTTTGTGTAGTTTATTGCAAAGCAGATTTCTATGTGGTATATTTCTATATTGAGAAGATGTGCGATAAGGAGAAATGACTATGGCGCAACAGGAAAACATTCGTAATATTGCCATTATTGCCCACGTTGACCACGGCAAAACCACCCTGGTGGACGAGCTGCTCAAGCAGGGCGGTATTTACCGGGAAAATCAGGCCACCCAGGACCGGGTCATGGACTCCGGCGACCTGGAGCGTGAACGTGGCATTACCATTTTGGCGAAGAACACCTCCGTACAATATAAAGATACCAAGATCAACATTGTAGATACCCCCGGCCACGCAGACTTCGGCGGCGAGGTGGAGCGTATCCTGAAGATGGTCAACGGTGTGCTTTTGCTGGTGGATGCAGCGGAGGGTCCGATGCCCCAAACCCGGTTTGTGCTGCAAAAGGCGCTGGAACTGGGTCACAAGGTCATTGTGGTGGTCAATAAGATCGATAAGCCCGATGCCCGTATCCACGAGGTTATGGACGAGGTGCTGGAGCTGCTGTTGGACCTGAATGCCACCGATGAGCAGTTTAATTCTCCCACCGTGTTCTGTTCCGGACGGCAGGGAACTGCGGCTTACGGCCCGGACGAGGTGGGTACAGACTTGGTGCCTCTGTTTGAGACCATCGTTAACTATATTCCTGCACCCACAGGCGATGCGGATGCACCGCTGCAGCTGCTGGTGTCCTCCATTGATTATAATGAGTATGTGGGCAGAATTGCCGTGGGTCGTGTGGAGCGCGGTACGATCAAGGTCAATCAGGAAGTGACCATTTGCGACTTCCATAATCAGGAAATCAAACAAAAAGGCAAGGTTGTTGCCCTCTACACCTATGATGGTCTGGGCAAAGCCCCTGTTCAGGAGGCTTCCGCCGGTGAAATCGTGGCCCTGTCCGGTATGGCAGACATCACCATCGGCAGAACCTTGTGCGCCCCCGAGGCTGTGGAGCCGCTGCCCTTTGTGAAGATCTCCGATCCTACCATTGAAATGACCTTTGCGGTCAACGACTCTCCCTTTGCCGGTCAGGAGGGCAAGTTTGCCACCAGCCGTAATTTGCGTGTCCGCCTGGAAAAGGAACTTCTCAAAGATGTATCTCTGCACGTCACCGAAGCAAGCACCGACAGCTTCAACGTTGCCGGTCGTGGTGAAATGCACCTTTCCATTCTGATGGAGACGATGCGCCGGGAGGGTTACGAATTTTCCGTTTCCACCCCCCGCGTGCTGACCAAGGAAATTGACGGCAAGCTGTGCGAGCCGATCGAGCGAATGGTTGCCGACGTGCCGGAAGAGTGTATGGGCGCTGTAATTGAAAAAATGGGTCGCAGAAAAGGCGATCTTTTGGGTATGACCCCTATGGGCAACCGCTACCGTCTGGAGTTTTTGGTGCCGTCCAGAGGTCTGTTTGGCTACCGCAGCGAATTCCTCACCGATACCCGGGGCGAGGGAATTATGTCCAGTGTGCTGGATAGCTACGCGCCTATGAAGGGCGAAATTGAGCGCAGACTTACCGGCTCTCTCATTTCCTTTGAAACCGGCGAGGCTTGCTCTTACGGTCTTTATAACGCGCAGGAGCGTGGCGCGCTGTTTATCGGCCCCGGCACACCGGTGTATGCCGGTATGGTGGTGGGTATCTGCAGCAGGAACGAGGATATGAACGTCAACGTCTGCAAGAAAAAGCAGCTGACCAATATGCGTGCCTCCGGCTCTGACGAAGCGTTGCGCCTGGTCACCCCCAGAGTGTTCTCTTTGGAGCAGTGCCTGGAATTTTTGGCAGACGACGAGCTGCTGGAATGTACCCCCAAGACCCTGCGTATCCGCAAGCGGGAGCTGGATCACGCTGCCCGTATGCGCCAGCTGATGAAAAAGCGCAATCAGGAATAATCCTAAGGGACTGCATTTTTTTGCAGTCCCTTATTGCTTTTCAAAAAAAGTTGTTGACCTATGGACATTTTTCGGTTATAATATGGCAGAATGACCATTTATGGTCAGATATTATGCGTTGCTGCGGTCTTATGACTGTTGAGCATATGTGATTTGACAGGAGGTGTACACAAATGAAGCGTACCTATCAACCCAGCCGTCGTCATCGT
>JAZQWQ010000163.1:0-2407 GCA_045632385.1 Faecousia sp. | reverse complement strand
CGCCGGAAACGGTGGAATAGATGGTGGCTTTGCCTGTTTGCACGTCAGCTTTTTTGCCGATGGGCAAGGGTTCAGCGGCGATGGGGGAGATTTCTCCGAAAATGCCTTGCTTGGTGTTTTTGGAAAGGGTACCGATGGCTTCCGGATCCGTGACCGAGCCCATCAGCTGTCCCGGCGCGCCGATTTTACCCGGCTTTACGGAGTAGATGTTGGCGGTGTACACGGTGCCGGTATCCATGGACTTTAAGTTGCCCTGGGTGTCGCAGACACCGTGACCCAGTGCGCCGAAGGTGTTATTTTCCGGGTCGTAATAGGTGACCGTGCCAAGCCCCGAAGTGCCTTGCCGCAGGTACACACCCAATTTGCCACCGGCGGTTTGCAGACGGAGTTTTTTGCCATCCCGGCTCACGCACAGGGTTTGGGGGCAGTCTTTCAGGTTTTCCTTTACGTCGGCCACGGTGCGCAGGTCAGCGCCGTCCAAAGACACCAGCTTGTCCCCGGGCTTTAAGGGGGAGTTTTCCTGTTCCACCCGGATGACGGTGAGGGTGCCGTCAGATAAGTTCAGGCCGATGACCTGTCCGCCGGGGATTAAGGTGGTGGCGGCACTTACCCAGGTTACACATATTAAAATAAGACAAAACAAAACGGAAATTTTTCGTGTCAGATGTTTCATTTTGAAAACCTCCTTGCCTTGTTAATATGGCTTCGGGCGAGGAAAGTAAACAATGAAAAAGCCGAGAATTTTGGAAATTTTTCTCTGATTTACCTATTGACATGGTAGGTAAATAATGGTATATTACCTATAGAATTAGTAGGTAAATAAAAATTACACCTCATCCGTCAGCTACGCTGACACCTGAAGGTGAATTGCCCTATCAGGGCAAGAGAAACCACCCTGGGGTGTCTCCTCTAGGAGAAGGCTTTTGAGGATGACGGGAAAGGAGAGATTATATGCTGGTTTATGCAGACAATGCCGCGACCACGAAAATGAGCAAGACTGCCGTGGCGGCAATGACAGAATATTTGGAAAATAATTTTGCAAACCCCTCCTCTTTGCACACTCTGGGTCAACAGGCCAAGGAAGCTTTGGAGGAGGCAAGAGCCCAGGTGGCGGCCTGTCTGGGCGCACAGCCCCGGGAGATCTATTTTACCTCCGGTGGCAGTGAGGCGGACAATCAGGCCATCATTTCTGCGGCGAAATTAGGCACATACAAAAACAAAAAGCACATTATTTCCACCGCTTTTGAGCATCACGCAGTTTTGCACACCCTACAGAAACTGGAAAAAGAGGGTTATGAAGTGACCCTTTTGGATGTTAAGGAGGGTCACAATATTACGGCTCAGCAGGTTGCCGATGCCATCCGGGAGGATACCTGTCTTGTGACCTGTATGTATGCCAACAACGAGATCGGTTCGGTGCTGCCTATTGCCGAAATTGGCGCAGTTTGCAAGGAAAAAGGCGTGCTGTTTCACACCGATGCCGTGCAGGCGATGGGACATCTTCCTATCGATGTCAAGGCGCAGAATATTGATATGCTGTCCTTCTCCGGACATAAGTTCCACGGCCCTAAGGGTGTGGGCGGCTTGTATGTGCGCCGGGGTGTGATGCTCAGCAATATTATTGAAGGCGGCGCTCAGGAGCGTGGCAAGCGGGCCGGTACGGAAAACATTGCCGGTATTCGGTCTATGGCGGCGGCTTTGCAGGAAGCCTGCGATAATATGGAAAAAAATACCGCGTATGTCACCGCTTTGCGGGACAAGCTCATTGCCGGTCTTTCGGAAATTCCCCATTGTGCGGTGAACGGCGACCGGGTGAACCGTCTGCCGGGTAACGTCAGCTTCTGCTTTGAGGGTATCGAGGGAGAAAGCTTACTGCTGTATCTGGATGCTATGGGCATTTGCGCCAGCTCCGGCTCTGCCTGCACCTCCGGCTCGTTAGACCCCAGCCACGTGCTTTTGGCCATCGGCAGAGTCCACGATGTGGCCCACGGCTCTCTGCGGCTGTCTTTGTGCCACTACAATACGGAAGCAGAAATTGACCACATCTTGCAGTGCGTTCCCAAGGTGGTGCAGAATTTAAGAAATATGAGTCCGGTTTGGCGGGATTTGCAGAACGGAGATAGAGAATATATTCTTTAATTGAGAACTGACTGCCACGTCGCTGCGCTCCTCGCAGTGACGGCAGAAAATGGAGGAGAAAGATTATGGCACTTTATAGTGAAGTTGTGATGGATCATTTTATGAACCCCCGGAATGTGGGTGTGATCGAGAATGCCGACGGTGTGGGTACTGTGGGCAATGCCAAGTGCGGCGATATTATGAAGATCTATCTGAAAATTGAAAAGGATATTATTGTGGATGTGAAGTTTGAGACCTTTGGCTGCGGCAGCGCCATTGCCTCTTCTTC
>JAZQWQ010000162.1:0-9834 GCA_045632385.1 Faecousia sp. | reverse complement strand
AGGATGTGAATTATGCACTATTTGAACTATAATGAACACAGACAGCACGGCTCTGACACCTTCCCTTTGGAATTTTATGCGGTTGATCCCCAGCACCCCAGGTATGCTATGCCATACCATTGGCATAGCGAAACGGAACTGCTATATATTCGCAAAGGAGAATTTAAACTCTCGCTTGACGGCAAAGAAATTCTTCTTCAGGAAGGAGAGCTATGCTACATTCCCGGCGGTACGCTCCACGGCGGAGAACCTATAAATTGCGCCTATGAGTGTATTGACTTCAATATCTCTGCACTGCTGCATCAGACACCAATCGTCCGGAAATACTTAAATGTTCTGGAAAAGGAAGGTCATCAAATTCAGAACGTCTTTACCAAAGAGCAGCCGGGCATCTTAAAGTGCGCATCCCGGTTGTTTGCAGCTGCAAGATGCAAAAAGCAAGGCTGGGAGCTGCTTGTACTTTCCGGATTATATGACTTTTACGGAACAGCGTTGCAAAATGAGTACCGCAGTCAGTTCGTAGGGAAACGGGAAACTTTGGCTCGTATCGCCCAGATCAAATCTGCGATTGAATATATTTCCGCCAATTATCAGGAGCAGATCTTATTGGATGATCTGGCACGAATTTCCGGCTTGTCTGCAAAATATTTTTGCAAGTATTTTCGTGTTGTCACCGGAAAGACTCCAATCGATTACGTAAATTTCTACCGCGTTGACATAGCTTGCTATTTGTTGGAGCAGCGTAAATTTACCATTACGGAAGTAGCCAACCAATGCGGGTTTAACGACATCAGCTATTTTATTCGGTGTTTTAAGAAGTATAAAGAATGCACCCCGTACCAATACGCGAAACAGCAACAGCCTGAAAATAGGCAGATGTGAATATTGTCCTATTTTATGCTAATATCAGCCAAGATTTTTAACTTATAAGGGGTTATTATATAATTGCATAAGGAGGTGTGCACCGTGAAAAAAGTTTGTTTTGGCCAAATCGGACGATTGAAGCCTGAGAAAATTGAGGAGTACTGTGCGCTTCATGCAAACCCGTGGCCAGAGGTTTTGAAAACCATTACCGAATGTAATCTGCAAAATTATTCCATTTTCCGCCATGGTGATCTCGTCTTTGCTTATTTTGAATATGTGGGCGCGGATTATGATGCAGATATGGAGAAGATGGCGCAGGATCCGGTGACACAGCAGTGGTGGACCCATACAAAGCCCTGCTTTGAGAAGTTTGCCATTTCCCCTGACAGCGAGTTTTACCACGATATGCAGCAAATATTCTATTATGAATAAGGAGGGTTCTTGTGAATTACGGTAAAAAAGTTTGGATTTTTCCCGATGCGGAGCTTCCCCCGGTAGGTGAGAATCCCATTCCGGGACACGAATCTGTGATCATCACCAATGTGACAGATACAGATGCAGAAATCAAGATTACACTGCTCTATACGGATGAAGATCCTGTTAGTTTCACCACCTCGGTAAAAGCAAAGCGTGTTCGCTGTCTGCGTACCAACCGCGAAGAAGATTTCGGCGCATATACTGCGGCCTTCGACCGGCAATATGCCATTATGTTAGAAAGCTCCGTGCCGGTGGTTGCCCAGTACGGTAGAGCAGAACCCCGGGTTGTGAATTTCTATACCACACCTGGCTATTGTGAATAATTCATTTAGGAGGAAATACATATGTCTAGAATTTGCATTCCCAATCATGAGTATAAGGAAAGAGTGCAGCGCGCTGCTGCCATTTTGCGCCGTGAAGGACTGGATGCCCTGATCGTTAACGGCAACGAGGCTGACTATGCCAACCCTCGTTATTTCTCCGGCTTCTGGCCTCTGTTTGAACGTGCCGGTGTGGCAATTGCCGCCAATGGCGATGCAGCTTTGATGGTAGGTCCTGAGTCTGCCGTTTTCGGCGCAGACCGCAACCAGTTGGATAAGACCTTTGTTCTGACAGCTTATCGTGAGGGCGCAGACCCTGCTTATCCTGAGCTGAAGCCCGATACCTTCCACGACGTATTTAAGTCCATCGGTGTGTCCGGCGAGCACCTGCGTATTGGTGTGGCATCCTTCCTGGATACCTCTGTCACCATCTACAATGCCATTCGTGAGGCATTCCCCAAGGCAGAACTGATTGATGCCGGCAAGATCATGGTAGAGCTTCGTTCCATCAAGTCCGAGAACGAGCTGGCTTGCCTGCGTGAGGGCTACAGAATTGCAGAGTTGGCTACCCAGCAGGTCATGAAGGAAATTCGTCCCGGTATGACCGAACTGCAGATGGTCGGCGTTGCCCAGCGTGTGGTTTATGAAAATGGCGCTGAGTACGAAGGCTTGCCTATGTACGTATTCTCCGAAGAATCCACCCGTCACGCCATTTCCCGTTCTTCCTACCGTCAGTTCCAGAAGAACGATATCGTGCAGCTGAACTTGTCTGCAAAGATCGACGGTTACTCTGCTGCAATCGGTTACCCCATTTGCCTGGGTAAGCTGGACGGCCGTCGTCGTGAAATTGTCCAGTTCTGCCGTGAAATGCATACCTGGTCTGCTGAGCAGGTCAAGGCTGGTGTATTTGCTGCAGATGTTGCAAAGGGTTTCTATCAGAAGTTTGTGGAGAATGGCTTCAAAGACAACTATGTCTATGGTCCTCTGCATGGCACCGGTATTATCGAGGTGGAAGCACCTTGGTGCGAAACCAGCTCTGATTACTACTTCAAGCCCAATATGTGCTACCAGGTAGATACCTACATTTCCGGCGATACCTTCGGTGTGCGTTGGGAGAAGGGCATCGCTGTTACCGAAAACGGCTTCCAGCTGCTTAGCCCGGAAATTCCTGATGTTTGCCCGGAACTTTATTTCTGATATAACCATCAAGCCCCACAATTTTGTGGGGCTTGTCTGGGAAGGAGCTAAAATTATGCAGCTTATTGATATGTTTTATGATGATATTCAGGACGCAGTGGATAGAAAAGTGCCTTTTATCATCCCAATCGGAACGCTGGAATACCACGCCCATCACGCTTCCTGCGGCACGGATACGATGGTCGTAACCGGTTGCCTGCGGGAACTGGAAAAGGAAAAGGAAATTGTTGTTTGTCCTCCTGTATGGTATGGTGTAGCTTCCTACGCAGTTTGCGAACCCAAGCCCAGCCATTTCCATGTAAATGAGGATGCTTATGCAGAATATCTGTACTGTATTCTGAAGTCTATGATCGACGCAGGTCATAAGAACATTTACTTAATCCCACACCATCAAACAGAGGGTGCAGGTCTGATGCCTATGACCATTGCTTGCCATAAAGCAGCCAAAAAGGTCACGATGGAATATATGGAGAACAAGTTCGGTCAAGGCTGGTGGGGTAGTGATGACTATGCTACCTACTATGAAGATATGGGCAGCCAGGATGACCCGTTCTCTTATATTAAGGTCATTCCCCTGATTGGCGCCGATGCCCAGATCAAGTGTGGCGGTTTTGACCATGCAGGTAAGTGGGAAACAAGCCTGATGATGGGTACCTGGCCTGAAAATGTAGATTTGTCCCGCTGCGACCGCAATACAGAGTGGTTTGCCCAAAGCGCAACGGAAGCCAGTGCAGAAATTGGACAACATATGGTACAATGTACCTTGGAGTGGCTGAGAAATGTAATTGTATAACGAGGAAGAATTATGGAAGATATCATTCTGGAAAACAGTCAGTTTCGTTTTACGATTGGCAGCAATGCCGTTGTGAAAAGCTTGATACATAAGAAAAGCGGACAGGAATGTCTGGATTTGTATGAGCCGATTCCTTTGTGTACGGTCACACAGGATCGTCCGTATCATAACGAGATCAGACTCTCCCACTTGTGCGCAAAGACCACCTTCCGGGCAAATTCTGTTACCCGGGAGGGCAATCGTCTGCTTGTGGGTTTTGAAATCGTGCCGTATAAGGCTATTTTGGAGATCCGGGAACAGCCCCAATATGTAGCCGTGACCTTTGTGGATTTTTGGGTGGATACATCCAAGTATAACTACGAAGGCTTGAATATGGACTTGCCACCGGTGCGGGAAATTCGCTTTTTGCAGCTGCCTGTGAAGAACAGGGAGAATTTTGGCCAGTGGTTAAATGTTTTCTGGGATGATACAGTGGCGGTAAACCTGCAGAGTACTATGCCTCATACGTTTATCGGATCTGATCCCTACCAAAACTATCGTGTGTTTTATGCTGAAGCCCATCGGGATGTGAAACTGCAAGGCTGTACAGCTGTTTTGCTGGCATCTGATTCTGAGCGCTTTTTGGACGATGTGGATATAGTGGAGCAGGATTTTTCTATGCCCCGGGGCGTACAAAGCCGGCGCAGTAAGGAAATTCATTATTCCATTTACCGATCTGCCCAAATCACACCGGAAAATATTGATACGCATATTCGTTATGCCAAAATGGGCGGCTTCCGCCTGATGCTGTTTTCTACACCCAGTATATTCAAAGCGGGGGAGATGTTCTCTTATTACAGTGACTATGCCTACCGCCCGGAATATCCCAACGGCAAAGCAGATGTAGTGGCAATGCTGGAAAAGGTGAAGGCGGCTGGCTTGATTCCCGGTTTTCACTTCCTCCATGCCCACGTAGGTCTTAAGACCAAATATGTAACACCTGTTGCGGATCATCGTCTGCACCTGAAGCGGAAATTTATGCTGGCAAAGCCGCTGAGCGAAACAGACACAACTGTATTTGTCTGCCAAACTCCCGAGGGCTGCCCCAAGGCAGAGGGTGCAAGGATCTTGCAATTTGACGGTGAACTGATTTCCTACGAAAGCTTTACCACCGAACCGCCCTATGCCTTTACCGGATGTGTCCGTGGCGCCTGGGAAACACGGGTAACCCCCCACGATTTTGCTACTTGGGGCGGTGTGCTGGATGTTTCTGAATTTGGCGCAACCTCTTGCTATCCTGACCAGCATACGGATCTGCCGGAGGAACTGGCAAACATAATTGCCGAAATTTATGAATTGGGCTTTGCCTTTGCATATTTTGATGGCTCAGAAGGCACAAATGCGCCCTTTGATTTCCACATTCCCAATGCGCAGCTGCGTGTGTACAATAAGCTTAATCCGGCACCTCTGTTTGCAGAAGGTGCTGCCAAGAGCCACTTCAGCTGGCATATGATCACCGGTGGTAATGCCTTTGACGTATTCCCAATGAATGAGTTCAAAATGCGTATTGACCAGTACCCGGTGGAGGAAGCACCTCGTATGGCGCAGGATTTTACCCGCTTGAACTTTGGTTGGTGGGCTTACCGTATGGACACCCAGCCGGACCACTATGAGTATGGTTCTATGCGCGCAGTAGCCTGGGATTGTCCAATTACAATGCTGGGAACTTTGGAAAACCTGAATGCCACAGCCCGTACTGCCGATACGTTGGAAGTGCTGCGCCGTTGGGAAGATGTTCGTAATTCCAATTGGCTGACACCGGCCCAAAAGGAAATGCTCAGAACAACAGAAAGTGAGCATATTCTGTTGATCAACGAGCAGGGGAATTATGAACTTGTTCCGTATACACAGGTAAAAACTGAGGATGAAAAGCTTCGTGCGTTTACCTTCTGCCGCATGGGTAAAAATTACGCAGTGATCTGGCATACAGAAGGAAGTGCCAAGCTGTGTATCCCCAACGCCCCCGAAGACCTTGTGTATGAAAAGGAACTGGGCGGCGAATGCTTGAATGTCACCAAGAAAGCAGGAAACGCAGAATTGGTACTTGCAGAACGTAGCTATCTTTCTACTGAGGAGAATATGGAAGCACTGATTTCTTCGTTAAAACTTGCGACGCTGAAATAAGGGGGAGAAATATTATGTACAGATTTCCGGATAAGGCAAGAGTCTGTTTTGTAGGCGACAGCCTGACCCATAATAACCGCTATGTTTGCCATATTGTGTCTTACTACCGGGAGCATTTTCCTGATTCCGGGGTGGAATTTTATAACTGCGGCACATCCGGCGGTCACTTGGGTACAATGCTCACCATTTGGGAGCAGGATGTTATGCGCTACGAGCCTACCCATATCGTCCTTATGACAGCAGTTAACGATGCAAAAACTTCCTCTTTTAAGCGTTTTTCCGGCATTGAAAGATATAACGCGCTGTATGCTGCCTATGAGGAGTACCAGGAGCGGTTGAAGCTTTTCTGCCAAAAGGTCAAAGATATTGGCGCAGAGCTTATTCTGTGTGTACCGCTGCCCTTTGCCGAATACCAGTGCGCCCCAGACCGGGTCTTGCCCGGAGGCAGCGCGCTGATCCTGGGTTATGCTGATTTTATCCGGCAGTTTACAAAGGAAAATGGCTATCCTTTGTGTGATTACCACAGCTATTTAAGCCGTGTTATGCAGGAAGAAGACATTTATGCAGAAGACGGCGTGCACCTGAAAAACCGCGGTCAGTACCATCTGGCAAAATGCTTCCTTGCCTTCCAGGGCTTAGACCTGGGCGAGGAGAAGGAACTGCCGGAAGATATTGTGCTTTGGGATGAAAAAGTGCGTTCTGTCCGGGATAATTTTGCCGCAGTACACCTGGTTTTGGGCGATTCCTGGTTTTCCAAATCTGCAGAGGAGCAAATGCAGGCGTTTGAAACGTTTATGGCGAGAGACCACGAAAAGCTGGGAACTTTGGAATTTCAGATTCGTTACGCCACTGCTTACCTGAACGGCAAAAAAGATGAAGAGAAAAATATCGCCTATCTCAAGGCGTTTATGAAGCGAGGAGAAGCAGAAAATGCTTAGAATGTATACAGATCACTTACTTAGAAAACAGACAGAACTGTCCGGTACCTGGAAAATGGAGCAGCTTTCTGACAAAGAGGAACTGCTGGGTACTTATACGGCTGTTGTGCCCTCTTGCTGGCAGAGCACCCGGGGATTGGAAGATTTCCAGGGTCACTGCAAGTACACAAAGAAAATTTATACCGGTGGCGGCAATATCCGCCTGGTATTTAAGGGTGTTAGCCATACGGCAGACGTATGGCTGGACGGCAAATACATTGCCCACCACTACACCGCCTACACTCCCTTTGATACGGTGGTGGAAAATGTTGCCCCCGGCGAGCATACCCTGGAGGTTATGGCGGACAACCGTTTGACAGATTACGCAACCCTGAATTTCCCCAATGACTACTACACCTATGGCGGTATTACCCGTCCGGTTATTTTGGAGGAACTGGGCAGCGCCTATATTCATAATCTGCATATTACCCCGGAAAAGACCGAAAATGGCTGGAAGGCAAGCTTCCGCCTGCAGGTCAAGAATATTTCCGGCGCAACCAGCCTGAAAGCTACTGTGGAAATTCTGGGCAAGACTTTAACTTTTGAAATTCCTGAAAATGGCGATGTAACGCAAACTGCAGAATTTACAGACATTCAGGTCTGGTCTCCGGAAAATCCTGCGTTGTATATTGCAAAAGCGACCCTTTATGAGAACGAAGCCCCCATTGATGACTTGTTTGAACGCTTCGGCTTCCGGGAAATCAAGGTAGTCGGGGATAAGATTATGCTCAACGGAAAACCGCTTTTTATCAAGGGCTTTAACCGTCACGAGGATTTTGGCGGTATCGGCTGTGCCGTTCCGGAGAGCATTATGAATATGGATATTGACATCATTCTGTCCACCGGTGCGAACCTGATCCGAACCTCCCATTACCCCAATGACGAACGTTTTCTGGACTTGTGCGACGAGCGGGGTGTCCTGGTTTGGGAGGAATCCCATGCCCGCCAGCTGTACCTGCCCAGAATGCAGCTGCCTCACTACAGAAAGCAATCTGCGGATTGCATTTACGAGATGATTACCAACCACTATAATCATCCGTCTATCATTATGTGGGGCATTTTGAACGAGTGTGAAACCTACTCTGATTTTGCAGTGGAGTGCTTCCGCAAGCAGATTGCCCAGATCAAGAGCCTGGACCAGTCCAGACCTACTACCCAGGCCACCAATAAATATTGTAAGGATCAGACCCATGACCAGCCGGATATTTTGTCTTTCAACCTCTATAACGGCTGGTATTATGACGATGATCCCAAGGAATTTTTGCAAAAGATCAAGGACTATGCAGATGAAAACGGTGGTAAGGGCAAACCCTATATCGTCAGTGAGTTTGGTGCGGCTGCCATTTACGGCTATCGTTCCTTTGCAGAGGTGAAGTACTCTGAGGAACGTCAGGCAAAGATTCTGTGCAACCTGATCGACGCATTTTCGGAAGTGGACTATGTTTCCGGTCTGATCGTATGGATGTACGCAGATAGCCGTGTAGACTCTGATTTCAGCGCCTGGAACTCCCGTCCCAAAGCGCAGAACAATAAGGGCGTGGTAGATACCTACCGCCGGCCGAAAATGGCTTACTATGCGGTGCGGGATGCCTTTACAAAGCTGCCTACCTATCAGGAGGAAGAGAAAAATGGATGAAAAGGTATTTGTTGCTCCCATAGAAGCGCCGGGAATTACCACGAAGGTGATTACCCCGGAGGATGAATACTCCTATTTCTTTGGCTACTATGATATCCAGCCCTTTAGCACGGACGGAAAATACCATCTGTGCAACCGGGCAAAGTTTGAAGACCGGATTCCCGGCCCGGATGACGTACTGGAGCTGGGTGCGATCGAACTGGCAACCGGAAAGTTTGTAAAGTACGCAGAAACGACCACCTGGAACTTTCAGCAGGGCGCAATGCTCCGCTGGTACAAAGATGACAGCCACATTATTTTCAACACCTTTGAAAATGATGTTGTTTGCAGCTGTGTGTTGAACATTCAAACAGGGGAGCGCAGAATTCTCCCAATGCCCATTGCCGACCTGAGCAAGGACGGAACCAAGGCGTTGAGTGTCAATTTCTCCCGTATTTTTAATTTCCGCAATGGTTATGGTTATCCTGCTGTTCGCGACCCGTATTTTTATGACCGTGCGCCAAAAGACGACGGTGTGTTCCTGATGGATACCCAGACCGGGGAAACAAAACTGCTGGTCAGCATTGCGGATATTAAGGAAAAATTCCCCTGCAAGCCTTTTTCTGACGGTAAGCTGGTGGTGAACCACATCAACTTCAATCCCTCCGGAACTCGCTATGTGATGCTGTTCCGTAACTTCCTGGAGGACGGTATGAGCTGGAAATCCCAACTGATTACCGGCGATTTACAGGGAAATATTCACCTGCTGGCAAACTACAGTATGGAATCCCACTACAACTGGAAAACTGATGAAGAACTGTTGATTTTCGGCGGTCATACCCTGGAAAACACCACCGATTGGGGTCTTAACCTCTACACGGATTTGACCGACAAGATGCATAGAATTGAAGAACCGGAATGGGATATGTCTGTGCGGGAATTGGAAAAGGTAAAGGATATCCATTGCCTTTACTCCCCAAACCGCCGCTATATTATGGGTGACGGTTATCCAGACAAGGAAAAATGCCGCAATTTGCACCTGATCGACACCCTGGAAAAGAAAGAAGTCGTTCTCGGCAGATACCATTCCTATAATTATGGCAAGGGTTTGGATGAATTCCGTTGTGACCTCCATGCCCGGTTTGACCGTACCGGCCGGTATGCTTCCTTTGACAGCAACCACATTGGAAAACGCTGCATTTGCCTGCTGGATTTATCCGGTTTGGAGGGTTACCAACATCTATAAGCCCCAAAAATTTTGCTTGCAATCCAAAGGAAACATATGTATAATAGGATTGCAAAATAAAAGAAAGGAAGTAATCTTATGAAGAAAACTTTGTCATTAGTACTGGCATTTGCTTTGGTTCTTGGCCTTTGCGCTTGTACCGGCAGCGGTGCAGGCGAAACAACAGAGCCTGCAGCCCAGGG
>JAZQWQ010000161.1:0-6453 GCA_045632385.1 Faecousia sp. | reverse complement strand
GCGCCGTCTACGATGGTGGTGTTGTCCTTGGTGACAACCACCTGACGGGCGCGACCCAGATCAGCCATAGTCGCCTCAGTCAGCTCCATATTCAGCTGGCTGGAAATCACAGTACCACCGGTCAGGACAGCGATGTCCTGCAGCATTTCCTTGCGGCGGTCGCCAAAACCGGGAGCCTTGACACAGACGCAGTTGAAATTGCCACGCAGACGGTTTACAAGCAGAGTTGCCAGCGCGTCGCCTTCCACATCCTCAGCAATGATCATCATCTTCTTGCCAGCCTTGACAACAGGCTCCAGGATGGGCAGGATCTCCTGAATGGAGGTGATCTTCTTGTCAGTGATCAGCAGCAGAGCATCGTCCAGAACAGCTTCCATCTTATCGGTATCGGTGACCATATAGGGGGAGATGTAGCCCCGGTCAGACTGCATACCTTCCACAACATCCAAACCGGGTTCAGCGGTCTTGGACTCTTCGATGGTGATGACACCCTCAGTGCCAACCTTTTCCATAGCCTGTGCGATCAGCGCGCCAACGGACTCATCGCCGGAGGAAACAGTACCGACACGGGCAATGTCCTCAGAACCGTTGACGGGAACGGAATGCTCCTTAATAGCAGCAACAGCTGCTTCCACAGCCTTTTCAATACCCTTGCGCATTACCATGGGATTTGCGCCGGCGGACAGGTTCTTCAGACCTTCACGGGTGATGGCCTGAGCCAGCAAAGTAGCGGTGGTAGTGCCGTCGCCGGCGATATCATTGGTCTTGGTAGCAACCTCGCGGATGAGCTGTGCGCCCATGTTCTCGAAGGCATCTTCCAGCTCGATCTCCTTGGCGATGGTCACACCGTCATTGGTGATCAGGGGCGCGCCGAACTTTTTGCCCAGCACAACATTTCTGCCCTTGGGGCCCATAGTTACCTTTACGGTGTCAGCCAGCTGGTCGATACCGGCCTGCAGCTTTCTGCGAGCCTCTTCGCCATAAACAATCATTTTTGCCATAGTCATTTTCCTCCCAGATTAGTCAGTTACGACAGCCAGAACATCTTCCAGCTTTACAAACTTGTAGTCAACACCATCCAGCTTGATGTCGCTGCCGATGTAGTTGCCAACCACCACACGGTCACCGGCGGCAATGCCCTTTACATCGGGACCTGCGGAAATTACCTCATAAAAAGCGGGCTTTTCCTTAGCAGCAGCCAGGATGATGCCGGAAGCAGTGGTCTCCATTGCTTCAGCCTGCTTCAGCAGCAGATTGTCAGCCATAGGTTTCAGTTTCATTCTCAATTCCTCCTAAACGATTATTCTAGATTGCGGCAGAACCGCAGTTATCTATGTAGCTGTTAGCACTCTTTAAAGCTGAGTGCTAAAGCAAGTATACCACAGAAGCGTGAAAAAGCAAGTCTTTTTTGCGTAAATTTCGTGAAATATTTGTAAATGAACTTTTGTGGAGGGTGCAGAGGCATCATTTTTTGTACAAAACAATGAAAACACTATGGAAATACTTGGATATCCCCTTGCTTTTTGTGCGTTTTGCCCTTATAATATAGGCAATTACAATGGGTTAGGAGGCGATGCAATGGGAGAGATGATCGCGGTGCTGTCCGGCAAGGGCGGTACGGGCAAAACTTCTGTATGCGCAGGTGTGGCTACAGCCTTGTCCCAGATGGGCAAAAAGGTGCTGTGTATCGATTGTGATATCGGCCTGCGAAATTTAGATATCGCCTTGGGAATTTCCGAATTGGGTGCCATCTCTTTTTTGGATGTGTGCCGTGGAGAATATGATGTGACGATGGCCACCCAGCACCCGGTGTATCCCAACTTGCAGTTTCTGACTGCGCCTATGAATTGCCCGGCGGTTGCTGTTGACCAGCTGGAATTTGCCCAGATGCTGAATAAGGCCCGGGAAAAATTTCATTATGTGTTTATGGATGCACCTGCAGGGATTGAGGCGGGCTTTTGCTTGGCGGCCAAAGCTGCAGACAGGATCATTCTGGTTACCGGTCCTGACCCGGCTTCTATCCGGGATGCCAAGCAGGCAGCTCAGGTGCTGGAGCAGATGGGAAAGAAGAATGTCCGGCTGATTATCAACCGGATCAGCAAGAAAATGGCCGCTGCCTTAAATCTGACGGTAGACGATATTATGGACGAATCCGGACTTCCTTTGCTGGGACTCATCCCGGAGGATGAAAAGGTCGTGCTGGCGGCAGCGTTTCATCAGCCCCTTTTGGGCTATGCAAAAAAGGGTGCGGCGACCGCCTGCCGGCGCATAGCAAAGCGGATAGAAGGACATTTCGTTCCGGTGTTGGACGTGATTAAATAGAAGGAGTGAGCGTAGTGAATATTGCATTTTTGGCCCATGATAAGAAAAAAGAATTGATGGTGCAGTTCTGTACGGCATATAAAAGTATTTTGGCGAAGCACCATTTGTATGCTACGGCAACCACCGGCCGACTGATCGCAGACAATGCCGGTCTGCCTGTTACACTGCTGCTTTCTCATAAGCAAGGCGGTCATCAGCAGATCAATGCCCGTATTGCATATAATGAAATCGACCTGGTATTGCTGTTTAACGATCCCAACTCTGTAGATGCCTGGGAAGACGGACAGCTTTTGGAAACCATTCGCTACTGCGATAAGCAGAATGTCCCCATTGCCACCAATCTGGCCAGTGCCGAAATGGCGATCATGGGTCTGCAAAGAGGCGACTTGGATTGGCGTGAAGTGATGCGTTCTAAGTAATTGAGGAGTAGAGAAAATGGAAAGAATCAAACCCCGTACGCTCTCCGGCTTTATGGAGCTGCTTCCCGGAAAGCAGCAGAAGCTGGAAAAAATGATGGAAGTTTTGCGCAACACCTACAGTTTGTACGGCTTTGCGCCTTTGGACACCCCCGCTATTGAAGATGCTCAGATTCTTCTGGCAAAGGGTGGCGGTGAAACGGAGAAGCAGATCTACCGTTTCCAGAAAGGCGACAGCGATCTGGCATTGCGGTTTGACCTGACAGTGCCTCTGGCAAAATATGTGGCGCTGCACTATAACGAACTGGCCTTCCCCTTCCGCCGGTATCAGATCAGTAAGGTCTACCGGGGCGAACGGGCGCAGAGAGGTCGTTTCCGTGAGTTTTATCAGGCGGATATCGATATTATCGGTGACGGCAAGCTGGATGTTCTTAATGAAGCGGAAATTCCTGCAATTATTTACCGGGTATTCCGTGGTTTTGGTCTGACCCGGTTCCAGATCCGGGTGAACAACCGGAAGATTCTCAACGGCTTTTATGCCATGCAAGGTCTGACCGAAAAAAGCGGCGAAATTATGCGCACTGTGGATAAGCTGGATAAGATCGGCGCAGAGAAAGTCCGCGCTGTTTTGGTGGACGATTGCGCTTTGACCGGCGAGCAGGCCGATGAAATTTTGAAGTTTATCGCCATTTCCGGCACCAATGCTGCGGTTTTGGAAGCCTTGGAGGGTTACCTGGGTCGCAACGAAGTGTTCGATTTGGGTGTAGCAGAGCTGAAAACCGTTACGGCAAACCTGGCAGCCTTTGGCGTGCCGGAGGAGAATTTTGCGGTGGATCTGACCATTGCAAGAGGCTTGGACTACTACACCGGTACGGTGTACGAAACCACCCTTTTGGATCATCCTCAGATCGGCTCTGTGTGTTCCGGCGGCCGATATGACAACCTGGCAGAGTACTACACAGAAAAGGCGCTGCCCGGTGTGGGTATTTCCATTGGTTTGACCCGACTGTTCTATGTGCTGGACGAGCAGGGCTTGCTCAATCCCGAACTGCCCAGCGCTCCGGCGGATGCTCTGGTTCTGCCGATGACCGAAGATCCTGCTCCGGCCATTGCGCTGGCACAGCAGCTGCGGCAAGCCAATATCCGGGTGCAGCTTTATGCGGAGCAGAAAAAGTTCAAGCAGAAAATGAGCTATGCCGATAAGCTGGGCGTACCATTTGCAGTTCTGCTGGGTGAAGATGAGATCGCCGAGGGCAAATGCTCTGTAAAGGATATGCGTTCCGGTGAGCAGGTAAAGCTGACCCCGGCGGAAGCGGCCGAGCATATTGCAAAGGGTCTTGCGGATAACAACGGCCCTCTGATTTTGGAGTAATATGGAAGAAAAATTTTTGGCAGAGGTGGCAAAAGCCCGTGAAAAAGCCCAGCAGCTGGGTGTGCGGATTCGACCTGTGGCGGATATGACCGCTGCCCACCGGATCTTGTCCGGACACCGGGAAAGCGATGGCTTTTTTCAGCTTGCGGATCAAGGCAGACTGGACTTATCCCTGGAAGCCTTGGCGGTGAAGAAAGCCCATACGGCGCTCTTTACCGACGAAGAGGCCAACAATGCCTTAATGCGGCTTTTGTCCGCCGGCTACACATTTTAACAAAAACCGCCGCAAGGAATTTCCTTGCGGCAGTTTTTCGTCTTTGTGCGTAAGAAAGGCTTCTCCTTGAGGAGAAGCTGTCACCGCAGGTGACTGATGAGGTGACATGGCAGGATATTACACCTCATCCGACCTCGCGTTACTCGGCCACCTTCCCCTCAAGGGGAAGGCTTTTTGTGGCAAAAGTGATAACGGGGGACGGGACGGGAGACCTGTTCCTTACGATATTGAAATGACAAAAGAGGCTGCAAAGATACAGCCTCTTATTCTATGATAATGGTTTGGATTTCGTGGGTCAACATCAGGTTTATCAATTCATTTCGTGAATAATTTGCCTCAGAAGCAATTTTATCCAAAGCCGCCAGTGTTTCTTCCCGAATACGGATAGTAATGATACGTGTACCGTCGTCACCTCGTTTTTTGATGCGTAAAGGTTCATTATTCATAAAAATACCCCCAATCTATAATAATTATAGATTGACAAAAGTACCCAGAATATACTACAATAATATATCATAATGTAATACATTATAATATATAGGAGGATTTCATTATGGAAAACACAACAAACCCCACACAAGAAGCACAAGTGAAGACAAAATTCTGCAAGCATTGCGGTGGAAAAATTCCGGAAGCAGCTGTTGTGTGCACATTGTGCGGTTGCCAAGTGGAGGAAATGAAGCAAGCGGAACAACCCAGTATAGTTATCAACAATAGCAATAATAACACGAATACAAATGTAAATGCAAATGTTGCCGGCGCTTTTGGCCTTCGTGCGAGAAACAAGTGGGTAGCTCTTCTTCTGTGTATTTTCTTGGGTTACTTTGGTGCCCATAAATTCTACGAAGGTAAGGTTGGAACGGGCATCCTTTATTTGTTTACTTGCGGTCTGTTTGGTATCGGTTGGTTTATTGATTGTATTGTTCTTCTCTTTAAGCCAAATCCCTATTTTGTTAGATAATAAAAAACCCCTACGGTTGTGTAATCAACCGTAGGGGTTTTGCTATTAGCAGTAGAAATCTTTGATTCTCTTGGCGCGGCTGGGGTGGCGGAGCTTCCGGATCGCTTTGTTCTCGATCTGACGGATACGCTCACGGGTCACACCGAAGATCTGACCCACTTCTTCCAATGTATGGGTTCTGCCGTCGTGCATACCGAAACGCATTCTCAGAACGTCGGCCTCTCTATCGGCCAGGGTGTCCAGAATTTCCTTTAGCGCCTCTGCCAGCATTGCGTTGGAGGTGGCATCTGCCGGGCCGGGGGTGCGCTCGTCTTCCACGAAGGAGCCGATGGAGGTATCTTCTTCATCACCTACAGGGGTATCCAAAGACAGGGTATCGGCAGCAGTGCGGTTTGCCTCGATGATCTTTTCTACAGGCAGGTTCAGCTCTGCGGCGATTTCTTCCACAGTAGGCTCACGGCCCAGCTCCTGAACCAGCTTCCGGTTACACCGGGTCGCCTTGTTGATCACTTCCACCATATGCACCGGCACACGAATGGTTCGTGCCTGATCGGCAATGGCACGGGTGATGGCCTGCCGGATCCACCAGGTAGCATATGTAGTGAATTTATTTCCCTTTGTCCAGTCAAACTTATCAACAGCGCGGATAAGACCCGTGTTACCCTCTTGGATCAGGTCCAGAATATGCAGACCACGGCCGGAATACTTCTTAGCGATAGAAACAACCAGACGCAGGTTTGCTTCTGTCAGCTTGTTCTTGGCGGCTTGGTCGCCTTCGGAAACAGCCTTTGCCAGATCCACTTCTTCTTCTGCAGACAGAAGCTTGATTTGACCGATCTCTTTCAGATACATACGCACCGGATCGACCAGATTGTACTCTGCGGCCAGATCCACCGGATCAACCAGGTCTTCATCATCTAGACCGGACAGATCGATATCATCGTCCAGCACGTCACTTAAGTCGCCGTCCAGATCGTCACCCAGATCCAGATCCAGGTCATTACTGACCACCTGAATGTTCATAGCTTCAAAGCGGTCATAGATTTCTTCGATTTTTTCAGGGCTTAAATCCAGCTTTTCCAGTTGTGCGTTCAAGTCCGAGGCCTTG
>JAZQWQ010000160.1:0-2110 GCA_045632385.1 Faecousia sp. | reverse complement strand
ACGCTTGCCGGTGCCGTTCCAGCCGGTGTTGACCAGGTAAGCCTTGGCGCCGGACTTCTCCATCTTCTTGACCAGCTCTTCGCCGTACTTGGTGGGGTGCAGCTCCAGGAAGGCTGCGCCGAAGCAAGCGGAGAAGGTGGGGGTGGGCTCGGTAATACCACGCTCGGTACCGGCCAGCTTGGAAGTAAAGCCGGACAGGAAGTAGTACTTGGTCTGCTCGGGAGTCAGGATGGAAACGGGAGGCAGAACGCCGAATGCGTCAGCGGACAGGAAGATGACGTTCTTAGCGTCGGGGCCGCAGGACTTGGGACGGACGATCTTCTCGATGTGGTTGATGGGGTAGGAAACACGGGTGTTCTCAGTGACGGAACCGTCAGCGAAGTCACACTTGCCGTTTTCATCAACAGTCACGTTCTCCAGCAGGGCGTTGCGCTTGATAGCGTTGTAGATATCGGGCTCAGAGTCCTTATCCAGGTTGATAACCTTAGCATAGCAGCCGCCTTCGAAGTTGAACACGCCGTTGTCGTCCCAGCCGTGCTCATCGTCACCGATCAGCAGACGCTTGGGGTCGGTGGACAGGGTGGTCTTGCCGGTGCCGGACAGACCGAAGAACAGAGCAGTGTTCTCACCGTTCATATCGGTGTTGGAGGAGCAGTGCATAGAAGCCATGCCGTTCAGAGGCAGGTAGTAGTTCATCATGGAGAACATACCCTTCTTCATTTCGCCGCCGTACCAGGTGTTCAGGATCACCTGCTCCTTGGAAGTCAGGTTAAACAGAACTGCAGTCTCAGAGTTCAGACCCAGCTCCTTGAAGTTCTCGACCTTAGCCTTGGAAGCGTTGTAAACAACGAAGTCAGGCTCGAAGTTAGCCAGCTCTTCCTCGGTGGGGTTGATGAACATATTCTTAACAAAGTGTGCCTGCCATGCCACTTCCATAACGAAGCGGATTGCCATACGGGAGTCGGGGTGGGTGCCGCAGAACAGGTCCATGACGTACAGCTTCTTGCCCGACAGCTCCTTCATAGCCAGCTCTTTGCAAGCCTTCCAAGCTTCCTGGGAAGCGGGCTTGTTGTCGTTCTTGAACTCGTCGGAAGTCCACCACACAGTATCCTTGGAGGTGTCGTCCATTACGATGAACTTGTCTTTGGGGGAACGGCCGGTGTAGATACCGGTCATCACGTTCACTGCGCCCAGCTCGGTCAGCTGACCCTTTTCATAGCCCTCCAGGGCGGGGTCCATTTCTGCCTCGAACAGTTCTTCGTAAGAGGGATTGTAGACAATCTCGGTAGTACCGGTAATGCCGTACTTCGTCAAATCGATTTTGCTCATAATTGATACCTCTTTCCTTAAAATTTAAGTAATGCCTTTTGCCGGATTTTCGCTGTGCCGGCCAGACATCCTATATTTTGCAATGATATCATACACTATCGTGAAATAAAAATCAATAAAAATCTGTGAATTTTTTATTTGCACGTTTTCTATAGAAAAAAGTATTTACAATTGACTTCTTTCGTGGTAGGATGTATTTGGTGAAAATTAGGAACTTTTAAGCCGTTCTTGTTTTTGCCGAAGAATATTTGCCGGAATTCTTCCGGTTATGAATAGAAAAAATGGAGGAAATTAAAATGGGAAGAAAAGTACAATTTGTAGAAACTGTTCTTCGTGATGCCAATCAATCTTTGATTGCGACCCGTCTGCCCTTCGAGAAGTTTGAGCCTATGCTGGAAACCATCGATAAGGCCGGCTACTACGCAGCCGAATGCTGGGGCGGTGCTACTTTCGACGTTTGCTTGCGTTACCTGAACGAAGATCCGTGGGAGCGTCTGCGCAAGATCCGCGCAAAGATGCCCAACACCAAGCTGCAGATGCTGCTCCGTGGCCAGAACGTGCTGGGTTACTCTCACTACCCCGATGATTTTGTCAAGCTGTTCGTGACCAAGGCTGTTGAAAACGGTATGGACATCATCCGTATTTTCGACGCTCTGAACGACACCCAGAATATGAAGGTTGCTATGGAGGCTTGTGTTAAGGCCGGCGCCATCGCTTCCGGTACGATCTGCTACACCTCCTCTCCTGTTCACACTCTGCAGAAGAATGTGGAAATGGTCAA
>JAZQWQ010000159.1:0-1848 GCA_045632385.1 Faecousia sp. | reverse complement strand
CCCACCGGCTGGAAGCTGACCATCCGTGACATTCTGGAGTACGGCGGCGCTAAGTTCCTGTGCCCCATGGCCGGTACCATCTCCATGATGCCCGGTACTGCTGCTGACCCCGCATACCGCCGTGTTGACGTTGACGTCGAGACCGGTAAAGTTTCTGGTTTGTTCTAATATTTTGGCAAACTCCGAAAACATTTATGTCAGTGGAGCAGCGGTTCTTTTGCCCCATAGCTGCGTAAGTACCCCTTGAAATACACAAAGTATTTCTGCGGTCTACATTTCTTGCTATGTGCCAAAATCCCTTGCTGTCCACAAGACAACATATTTCCGGAGCTTGCCGGACGCGCTTTCGAGCGTGCGTAAGTAACCTGATAGCAGAGGCGGGTCACCGCCTCTGCTTTTGGAGCATTTAGCTTTGCTAAGTAAAAAGTAATAGTGAATAGTGAAAAGGTAATGTGTCTGCTTCGCAGACGGATTTTAATTGTCCCGGAGGGACACCTTACTTATTCCCTATTCACTCTTACCTATTACTTATTTTTAGACTGAAAGGATAAAAATACTATGGATATGACTATGGAAACCTGCCGCAAGTTTGTGGAGGTTCTGGCATCTGACGCTCCGGCACCCGGCGGTGGCGGCGCTGCTGCGCTGGTTGGCGCCATCGGCACGGCTCTGGGCAATATGGTTGGCAGCCTTACTGTCGGCAAGAAGAAGTATGCAGAAGTCGAGGCTGAAATTATCGAGCTGAAGGGTAAGTGCGATGCTCTGCAGAAAGAGCTGCTGGATCAGGTGGAGGCTGACGAAGTCAACTTCCTGCCTCTGGCCAAGGCTTACGGCATCCCCAAGGATGACCCCACCCGTGATCAGGTGATGGAAGAAGCAACCATCATCGCTTGCTCCACCCCTATGAAGATTATGGAACTGTGCTGCCAGGCCATCGAGTACATCGCTGTGTTTGCCGCTAAGGGCAGCCGTTTGGCTGTTTCCGATGCCGGCTGTGGCGCAGTGATCTGCAAGGCTGCTTTGCAGGCAGCTTCCTTAAACGTGTTCATCAACACCAAGACCCTGAAGAACCGTGACGTTGCTGAGGAAATGAACGCAAAGGCACTGGGTATGCTGGATAAATACGGCGCAATGGCCGACGAGATTTTCAACACCGTGAAATCCGGTTTTGGCGTATAACGACGGACAAAGGCCCCCTTGTGTAAAGGGGGCTGTCAGCGAAGCTGACTGATGAGGTGCCACCTCATCCACCGCTAGCGCGGTCCCCCTTCCCCTCAAGGGGAAGGCTTTGATAGATATTTGTAAAAGGAGATACATATTATGGCGAAATTATTGCTGGGTAAAGAAGTCAATGAGGCGCTGGTTGCCGCATTGCAAACCCGTACTGCTGCCCTGAAAGAAAAGGGCGTACAGCCCACTTTGGGCATTATCCGTCTGGGCGAAAATCCCTCTGACCTGTCCTACGAAAAGGGCGCTACCAAGCGCGCTGAGGAAGTGGGCGTTGCTGTTAAGAATTACATCCTGCCGGAAGACGCTTCCAAGGAAGACGTGTTGAAGGTCATTGACGAAGTGAACGCTGATGCTTCCGTTCACGGTGTTCTGATGTTCCGTCCTCTGCCCAAGCACCTGAAGGCTGACCAGGACGAGATCTGCAACCGCCTTGCTCCCTGCAAGGACGTGGACTCTATGACCCATATGTCTAACGCTGGTGTGTTTGAAGGTCAGGATCTGGGCTATGCTCCCTGTACGCCTGCCGCTTGTATGGAAATTCTGGATTACTACGGCATCGATTGCAAGGGCAAGAACGCTGTTGTCATCGGCCGCAGCCTGGTCGTTGGCAAGCCTGCC
>JAZQWQ010000158.1:0-5727 GCA_045632385.1 Faecousia sp. | reverse complement strand
CCTGGAATGCGTTGATGAACCATTCGGATATTTTTGCTGCCGGTGTGCCGATGTGCGGCGCAGGCGACCCCACCAAGGCAGACATTTTGGCAAAGCTTCCCATTTGGGCAATCCACGGTGCCAAGGATCCCACTGTGCCGGTTTCCGGTTCCCGGGATATGGCAGCCGCCATCGAAAAGTGTGACCCGGTGGATTTCCACTACACAGAGCTGCCGGATGCTGAGCACGACGTATGGAACTACACCTATAAAAACGCAGAAATTATGAAGTGGCTCTTCAGCCAGAAAAAGTCATAAAACAACTCCCGGAAGCGAAGCTTCCGGGAGTTTTACTATTTGATACACTGGTGGATATACACCGCCGCCACCGAGGCGAAGCCGTGGTTTAAGCTGGCGCTGAGTCGGGAATGCTCCCAAAGCGTACCGGTCAGCCGTGCCATTTGGGTAAAGAAGTCCTTGCACTCTTGCAGTACTTGGGGAATATAACCCTGTGCCAGTAGCAGTTCCAGTCGCAAATAATTTCCCACAATGGCATTGGACGGATACACCAGCGGATGCACTGTTTCCTTGTCCCGTCGAGGGCCAAATTGGCTGCACAGTTTCTGCCACAGTTCCGGATAGCTTTCCGGGGTAGCAATGCCAAAATAAAATGCGTAATACTGGCAGGTTTCCGTGGTGTGACCTACTTTTTTCAGGCGCTTATTTGCATCCCGCTGCACATTGTCCTCAAAGAATTCTCCGTTATAGGATAGTTCCCGGATGGCTTTTTTCATGGCAGCTGCTTTTTCCGTCAAGCCCTCCCAGCCGTAAAGCTTTGCAGTAGCCTCCAAAGCCGCCGCCCAAAGCATATTGGTGGGGAAGTTGACACCGGCCACAAATTCCGGGTCGTTACATTTGCTCCATTCCACGAAGACCTGATCGCCGAAAAAGGCACCTATTACCGCCTTTACACCGGCGCTTTTGAACTAGAATGAAAGGACGGCTCTGTGTCAACACACAGAGCCGTCCTTCTTCTGCCAAGTTGTGCTTGTAATTCCTGTGTGAATATGGTATAATTTGGCGAAAAGATGTATTTGAGTTTGTTGCTTATATTAGGGAGGCAAAATATGGATAAAAAAGCAATTCTGAATACCAAAAGCACATTGGGAAACCGTAAAAAGTTTTATCTGATTTACACCGCCTTATTTGCTATGCTTTCTGTCTGCGTTTTTTCGTTCATGCTGTTTATGGGCAGATCTCTTGTTTGGAAATCGGATGGCTATATGCAGCATTTGAAGGCACTCACATATTATGGCCAGTGGTTGCGTCAGCTGGCACGCAATCTGCTTTATGAACACCAGCTGTTGCTTCCGGAATTTAATTTCAGCATGGGACTTGGCTCTGATGTGGTCACGACGCTGCACTACTATGTCGTTGGTGATCCACTCAATCTGTTTGCGGCAGTAGTTCCCTCTGACTATACGGTTTATTTATACAACGCTTTGCTGCTTGTGCGGCTGTATTTTTCCGGTCTGTGCTTTTCTTTGTATTGCTTTAATAAAGGACTCAAGAACCAATTTGGCATTTTGGCCGGTGCGTTCGTATATGCTTTTTGCGGATTTTCTTTAATGGCGATCCGCCATCCGTATTTTATTAACCCTTTGATCCACCTTCCTTTGCTGCTTATGGGCGTTGATCAGGTTTTGGCAAAGAGACGGCTGTATCTTTTGATCGTTGTGGTGGGAGTCGTCACTGTCAGCAATTTCTATTTCTTGTATATGCTTGGCGTACTCACAGTTATTTATGTGTTTGGACAACTGATTTCCCAGTACCGTCACGCATGGAAGCAAGCCTGGAAGCCTTTGTTTCAGTTGATCGGTTGCGCTGTGTTGGGCATTGCTTTAGGCGCAGGAATACTCCTGCCTGTTTTAAAATCCTTTTTATCCGATAGCCGCGTCGGCGTTGAGCCTGCCAGTTTGCCGTGGTATTCCCCGGCTTATTACAGCAATTTTCCGGGCGGTTTTCTCTCCTCCTACTCGGTGGGAGCTTGGACGTGTGGCGGCTTTTCTCCAATTGCAATACTGGCTGTCTTTTTCTTGTTTATGAAGAGAAAGCAATGGACGTTGACCAAAATCTTTTTGGTGCTTACCACGGTTGGCTTGCTGTTTCCGCTTGTTGGAAAGGCATTTAACGGTTTTTCCTATCCCACGAACCGGTGGAGCTTTGTCCTTGCCTTTCTCGTTGGGTTTGCCCTGGCAGCTGTGTGGCCGCAGCTGATAACACTGACAAAAAAAGATGCGTTTGTGCTTTGTTCTTGTTTATCCATCTACGCTGCGTTTTGCTTTGCGATAGAAAGATCCCGCAGAGTTTATGTTTTTGTTCCGATCGTCATAGCTTTTGTATGTTTAATGCTGATGATGTTCTTTGCGGAGAATAGCTCTGCCAAATCGAAGAAACTGTGTCAAACAGCTTTGTTGGTGCTTACAATGTTTGGTGTTTTTGTCAACGCATTTTGGCTGTACTCAGTGCATGGGAAAAATTATGCCGCTGAGTTTTTGGATTACCAAACGATTCAGAACGGGCATGAATGTGCACCGGATGATCTTGTAAAGTCTGTCAGCAAAAAAAGCAACGATAAAACCTTTTTCCGTTACAGCGGCCGTTCTTTACCCAGAAACACGGCACTGTTGCAGAGGACCAACTGCGTACAGTATTACTGGAGCCTTTCCAATCCGTATGTTGCCGATTTCCACGGAGAGCTTAGTCTTCGAAATTCGATGCCGCAGCTTTGGGATGGCCTTGATGACCGTTCTGCGCTGTTAACGCTGGCGTCCTCGCGCTATTACGTGACCCCTGCAAGCTCTACCGCATCACTGCCTTACGGCGTGAAAAAAATAACCGTTAAGGATATTAATAAACCCATCGTAAATGCCGCCTTGGAAGCCCAGACAGCAGAATTGGGCCGCAAACTGACCGAGAATGAAACAGCTGTTTTGGAAAAACGCCTTCAAAACAAATATGTGGTCTATGAAAATCCCTACGCACTTCCCCTGGGCTACACCTACAGTAGCTATATAACACGCCAGAAGTTTGACGAATTGGAACCTCTGGCCAAGCAAGAGGCCATGCTGCAAACAGCTGTGCTGGAAGATATACCCAGCCAGTCGCTTCCGCAAAATGAGGCACTATCCATCACCGGAATCGAGGTCCCTTATACGGTTCACACGAAGAGCAACCAAGTGACGCTTCAGGATCATGCTTTTGTGGTTACCCAGGCAAATGCGGCTGTGGAGCTGCAGCTGGAAGGTGCTGTTGCCGGTGAAACCTACGTTTGCGTAGAGGGACTTACCTATGCCGGTACATCCGCATATCAGCTTTATAATGAGGACACCTCGATTGATCCGCTTCATCTGTACACAAAAACCATATATGACACGCTCACCTCAACCCAGAAGCAAAGCTTGTTGCGGGCAGATCAGTTTTATGTGGAGCCAACGGAGATTCCTTTGAAACTGCAGGGAACTTACACCAATAACCAAAAATCCATAGCAAAAAACCTGCAGTACTACACGCCTTATTATCAATGGTATAATAACCGTCACGATTTTGATATCAACCTGGGGTATTATAAAAACGCACCCAAAAGTGTCACCATTACATTCCCCAATATCGGTGTCTATTCCTTTGATTCGCTGAGCGTAATATGCCAGCCTATGACAAACTATGCCGAGCAAATTAACGCGCTGAAAGCAGATGTTCTGAAGAAGGTATCTGTGAAAAACGATGTGGTCACCGGTAAGATCGCTTTGGACACAGAGAAGCTTTTGTGCCTGTCTATCCCATATTCTGAAGGATGGACAGCCTATGTAAACAATGAACCGGCAGAGCTTGTCCGGACGAACACCATGTATATGGGCTTGGTGCTTCCTGCCGGAGAGCACCGGATTCGTCTGGTATACAGAACCCCCGGTTTGCGGCTCGGCCTGGCTGTGTCAGCTGCGGCACTGGCGGTGTTTGTGGGACTGGTTCTTGTGCAGGAGATCCCCACTCGCATCAAACGAAAGGAAGCAAAGGATGTGTAACTATGAAAATTAAACATTCATTGGTTGTTCCCTGCTATAATGAAGAGGGAAATGTGGCGCTTTTTTTGGATGCTGCCAAAACCGCTATGGAAGGCTATACTGCCGATTATGAGCTGGTGTTTGTAAATGATGGCAGCAGCGACGGCACCCAAGCGGCATTGCGGAAATTGTACGAGGAAAACCCGGACATGCACATTACAGTCATTCAGTTTTCCCGGAATTTCGGCAAGGAATCCGCTATGTATGCCGGTTTGAATGCTGCCAAGGGTGCGTACGTTACCGTGATTGATGCGGATATGCAGCAGCGGCCTGAGGTGGCGGTAGAAATGGGGCGCATTTTAGATGAGCACCCCGAATACGATATGGTGGCTGCCTTTCAGGCAAAGCGCAAGGAAAACAAATTCATCGCCTGGTGCAAAGAGCAGTTTTATAAGGTGATCAATAAAGTCACAGAGGTGCGGTTTATTCCCGATGCCAGCGATTTTCGCACCTTGCGCCGCCCGGTGGTAGAGTCTATTCTGGCACTTTCGGAATACCATCGATTCTCCAAGGGTTTGTTCTCCTGGGTGGGCTATCAGGTGCATTCCATTCCCTATGAGGTGCAGGAACGGGAAAGCGGCGAATCCAAATGGAATTTCAGTAAGCTGCTGCGTTATGCGCTGGACGGCATTATGGCGTATACTGACCTGCCTTTGAAACTACCCTTGTATGCAGGCAGTTTACTCACCGGGGTTTCTGCTGTTTTGGCGGTGGTTTTGTTGGTTCTGGAGCTGACCAAGCACACTTTGGGGCTGTGGTGGATTGCCTGCTTGCTGCTGTTCCTGGGCGGATTGATCCTAGTGGGTCAGGGGCTTTTGGGCAGATATCTGGGTAAAATCCATACTCAGGTAAAGCAGCGTCCTATCTATATTGCGAAAGAGATTTTAACCTATGAAAATGATTAAAGCATTGATTGCAAAATACAAGGAGCTACTGCTGTATCTTGTATTTGGCGTAAGCACAACCGTGGTCAACTTCCTGGCGTTCGCCTTGTTCCAAATACCCTTGGGGGAAGACTTGTATCTGCTGACCAATGGTCTGGCGTGGCTTGCGGCTGTGGTATTTGCCTACATTACCAACAAACTGTGGGTTTTTGAAAGCAAATCCTGGCAGCCGGCTGTGCTGTGGCGTGAAATCCCCTCGTTTTTGGGCGCTCGTGTGCTGTCGTTTGTGATTGAGGAAGTGGGGCTGCTTGTGTTGGTGGAATGGCTTGGCTTTGCCTCGTTCTCTATGACACTTTTGGGCGTGACACTCAGTGGTACTATGCTCGCCAAGCTGCTGTTGGCAGTGATTGTAGTGGTTCTCAATTACTTGTTCAGCAAGCTATTTATATTCAAGAAATAAGCTAAGGCAGACATATGTCTGCCTTTCTTGTATAAGAATACCACCGGCCGGTGGTATTCTTATACAAAAAGGATGGGGTTGTCTCGTTAGGAGACAACCCCAAAAATTTTACTGTAGGGAACGGCTTGTGTGCCGTTCCTTTCTGTTTTAGGCTTCGTAAATTGCCTTGCAGGCAAGCAATGTCATATAGCAGTCAAACTTGGAAACCAGTTCCATAGGTGCGTGCATACACAGAACGGGAACGCCTGCGTCTACCGTCACGATGTTCCGGTTTGCCATATAAG
>JAZQWQ010000157.1:0-25228 GCA_045632385.1 Faecousia sp. | reverse complement strand
AAGAAAAAAGTCAGGAGGCGCACGAAAATGAACCTTGTAGAATTGGCTTCGGCTGTTGGAATTACCGTGAAACTGCCGGAGAAAATGCTTGATTATGCAGAAAATTTCCGGGATGACGGCTCGGTTGCCTGCGATGTGACGATTGTGGATGCTCTGCAGCAGGAGTTTGATTTCTTTGGCGAGCATTATGCGCAGATCAAGCGTGTGGCAGGACAGATCAACGAAAACAAAACCCTTAGTGCCTGGGTGAGGGTGTCGGCAAAATATGCCCTGGAGGCAGATTTTGCAGCAGCCCGGTGTGTTCCTGTACCGCCTACCGATGGCACGGAAACAATGGACTTTTTGCCACTGTTTATGCTGCTTCCCCAAATTCCTGTTTCCATTGCGGACTACCGGGATCGTGGCTTCCCGGAGGACGAGTTGCGAGATTTGCTGCGGGGCTATTTGGGGAGCATCAATATTGTCCGGAAGCAAACCGGTCGTCCGGGGGTGAACCAGACCTATTATAACTGGTTGACCCATTATACAAAGGCGGTTCTTTTCAAAGCCCACGGTCTGCAATTTGAGAAGTACACGATGCCTTTGGGCGCTTGTTGGCTGAAAAATAAAGAAACAGGCGAAATGCTTCCCTTTGTGCTGGATGCTGTTTTCTGCGGCGACGGTAAACACAGACTGGGTTCTGCCGGTTTTGAAGAATGTGACGAAACTTTCCACGCACTTTTTGAAGAGGATGCGGAAAACTATTATGGCTACGCAACCCGTAACTGCGTTGTGTCCTCCCAGCGGGAAACTTTTCCAAAAGCTATGTGGGAATGTGTGGCAAGACCCGGGGATGAATGTGTCAATATGCACATTCCCAAGGGTGCGGATATCTCCCGGGAAAATATGACAAGGGCTTGCCAAAAGGCAATGGACATTTTGAAAAATCGCTATCCGGAGTGTAAAGCACGGGTGATATTCTGCAATTCCTGGCTGCTGGATCCCACTTTGTCGGAGATTTTGGGAGAAAACTCCAAAATTACGTCTTTCCAAAATAGCTTTACAAGATACCCCACCAAAGATGGCGGTGCATCTATGTTCAGTTTTGTCTTTACCCGGCGCCCAGAGGATTTGCGTGACCTGCCGGAGGAGACCTCCTTGCAGCGGAAGATAAAAGAACGCTACTTAAACGGCGGTTATATTTATAACTATACCGGTGTTTACACCGGATAAAAGAAGGTCCTCATCGGAGGACCTTCTTTGATTATTCCTGGGAAATTTGGGCATACTTTTTTTGACAAGAGAAGAAAGGATGATCCAAATGATCGAAAACGATACCATTAAGCTGCTGCGGGAGTGCGATGCCGGTGTGCGGATGGGCACGGATTCTATCGCAGATGTGCAGCCCCACGTTCGTTCTGAAAAGCTGAAAAAGCTGCTGGATACCTGTAAGGATGAACACGATAAACTCAACACAGAAATTCGTACCTTGCTGAGCAAATACGAGGATGAAGGCAAAGCCCCGAACCCCATTGCCAAGGGGATGTCCTGGATCAAAACCAACGTAAAGCTGGGTATGGATGACACCGACGCCACTGTGGCCGATCTGATGACCGATGGCTGCAATATGGGTGTAAAATCCCTGAACCGTTACCTCAATGAATACGAAGCTGCCGACGAGGTGTCCAAGGATATTTGTAAGCGCCTGATCAACCTGGAAGAAAAGCTGGCAGTTGATATCCGTGGGTTTTTATAAGGGCTTTGCACAAAGCCCTTTTTTATGGACTTTTTGAAAAAAATATGATATACTAAACGGAAATTACAGATAATTCTACCGGATTTGCTTTTATTTGCAAAATGTGTGTGGTAATACATTACCAACAACATTTGGAGGCGTTATAATGAAGACCGTTTTTCGCAATATACTGGATTATTTACGCAGAGTTGTTATGCTGGCAGTGCCCTATTTCCTTGTGGAAGTGCTGGCATTTTTGACACTGCTTCCGGACAATGGAAACTCTTTGGCATTTGGCGCTTGCTGGGCGCTGCTGCTAGCATCCTGCGCGTTGTTTTTGCCCCGGTTAGCCGGACAAATTTTCTTTGGCATTACATATTATTTTTCCCTTATTTGGACATTGGCACAAGTTGGCTACCACAGCATTTTCACCCGGATGCTTTGGCTGTCTGAGATATTTTATGCCAGCGAAGGAGCCGATTATCTGACGGATGTACTCAGTGCATTCCCGGTGATCTGGTGGCTGGGTGGTGTGCTGCTTCTGGCTGCCGGTGCGCTGCTGATTTGGAAATTCCCAAAAGGGAAGTGGTATTTTTCTTTCCGTGTTCCTTATTTGATTTCTGCAATTGCAGTGACGGTGTTTTTGACATTTTTGCCGGAAATCGTGTTTTTAAGAGATCTGGATGTGTGGGGGACCCGGTCTGAGTATGCCCAGTCTTCTTCTTACCGGGCTACGTACACCACAATGTACGATGCCAAAAATGTATACAATATTTGCGGCATGTATCATCTGACCTTCCGGGATGTTTGGGTACACCATATCTATCCGTTAACACCTGCCTACCGGCAGGAGTTGCAGTCCCAAACGGAAGAGATCAACGATTACTTTGCCGAAAGACCACAAAAGCAGGATAATGCAATGACCGGTGCCTTTTCCGGGAAAAACGTCATTATGGTTTTGATGGAGTCTATGGATGATTGGATGATTACTCCGGAGGACACACCAACATTGTGCCGATTGATGGACGAGGGCATCTCCTTCACAGATTTCTATACACCCGGCTTTGGTACGGCCAGAACCATCAACTCTGAATTCTGCGCCAACACCGGTATTTATCTGCCAACCACCGGGGATTATGTGTTTGACTATGTCACCAACGATTTTTCAGAGTCTATCGCATCCCAAATGGTAGCAAATGGCTACACTTCAGAGGTGTTCCATTATAACACCCCGGATTTCTACAGCCGCGGTGTCTTTGAACCGGCGATGGGCTACGGTAGCTACAACTGCTACGCAGACTATGAAACCGACAAAGACAGGCTGTATGACGATTGCCTCTTGTTTGATATTCCGGAACTTTCCAATAAGTTCTTCCGGGATGGACAGACCTTCAATACCATTATCACTCGGTCAGCGCACTTAAGCTACAAATATAACGAAGTGCTCAGCTATTACGCTCTGAAGCAGTACCCGGAATATCGGGGAAAATATGCCAGCGAGGAAGAAAATTGCGCCCGGGTCAAGGCAAAACTGGTGGACGATATGTTCGCCCGGCTTTTGCAGGAACTGGAAGAAAGAGGTCAGCTGGAAAATACGGTGATCCTTGCCATTACCGACCACTATACCTACGGCTACCAAAATATGGAGGAGCTTTATACCTTGTCCGGAGTGGACAATAAGCTGCTTCTGGAAAAGACACCTTGTTTTGTGTGGTCTGCAGAAAAGCCGGCAATAAAAATGGAAAAGACACTGAACACCGCGGATTTTCTGCCCACGATGCTAAACCTTTTGGGAATTGACAGCCCCTATTCTTACCTAGGACAGGATGCCTTTGATCCCAACTACAAGGGTTTTGCTTTGTTCCCGGACGGCAGCTGGATTTGTGACGGTGTTGTCTGTCAAGTAGATGCCGGCGGCAAAGCTACCATCCTGCAAAATAAAAACGATCTGGATGTCACAAGCGCATACTTAGGCGAAATGGCGGAGATTTCCAGGGATTATATCCATATCAGCAATTTGCTTCTAACTGCAAATTACTATCAAAAAGTTTGGTCAATTAGGTAGAAATTTCGAATAAGCTATGCTATAATGTCTAAAAATAGATAGGAGGACACCCTATGAGCAGAGCAGACGAGCTTTACCGGGCCACGTGCCTGGATATTTTGGAAAACGGTTTTTACGATACCGAGCTGGAAGTGCGCCCCAAGTGGGCCGACGGCACACCGGCCCATACCGTGAAGAAATTCGGCGTAGTGAACCGCTATAACCTGAAAGAAGAATTCCCTTTGATGACCCTGCGCCGCACCTACTGGAAGAGCGCCCTGGACGAACTTTTGTGGATCTGGCAGAAGAAGTCCAATCGCATTGAAGATCTGGGCAGCCACGTGTGGGATGAGTGGGCCGATGAAGATGGTACCATCGGCAAGGCCTATGGCTACCAGCTGGGCATCAAGCACCAGTATAAAGAGGGCGAATTTGATCAGGTAGACAGAGTCCTCTTTGATTTGAAGAACAACCCTGCATCCCGTCGGATCATGACCAACATCTACAATTTCCAGGATCTGCACGAGATGAACCTGTATCCCTGCGCCTATTCTATGACCTTTAATGTTACCGGTAATACCCTTAACGGTATTTTGAACCAGCGTTCTCAGGATATGCTGACGGCCAACAACTGGAATGTGTGTCAGTACGCAATGCTACTTATGATGATGGCCCAGGTGTCCGGTCTGGAAGCCGGTGAGCTGGTTCACGTGATTGCAGACTGCCATATTTATGACCGTCATATTCCTGCGGTAAAAGCAATGCTGGAGAATGAAGGCTTTGCAGCCCCCAAGGTCACCTTGGACAAGAGCATTACAAACTTCTATGACTTTACCAAGAATAGCTTCCAGGTGGAAGATTACAAGTTCCACGAGTTCAACTTTGAAATCCCTATGGCAATTTGAGGTAAACCATGGAACTAATTGTAGCAGTTTATGACGACTGGGGTATCGGCAAGGACGGTACGCAGCCCATTGCCCTGAGTGCGGACCGGAAGTTCTTCCGGGAAACCACCCGTGGCGCAATGGTCATTGTGGGCAGACGCACCATTGAGGATTTTCCCGGCCAGAAGCCTTTGCCCGGAAGAGTCAATGTGGCCTTGACCCGGAAGCAGCAGGAAATTCCCGGCTTTACGGTTTGCACCAGCCCGGAAGCGGCTTGCGAGCTTGCAAAAACGGCAGAACGGGCGATGGTCATCGGTGGCGGTAGTATCTACCGGCAAATGCTGCCTTACTGCGACACCGCCTATGTGACCAAGGTACACTGCACCCCGGAATCGGATACATTCTTTCCAAATCTGGATGCAGATCCCCAGTGGGAATTGGCAGAGATCTTACAACAAGGCGAGGAGAACGGCACAGCTTTTGAAATGTGCCTGTACCGCCGTAAATAAAAAGAAAGAAGGTGCAAATTTTTGCACCTTCTGTTTTCAGAAAGAACCGAATTATGCAAATAAAGAGAATACTGACCGTTGCCGCAATTTGTTTGCTGATCCCGGCCTTGGCTGTTGGCGGATTTTTTGGTGGCAATGCGCTGATCAAGCTTCTTCACAACCGCTATACGCTGCTTGTACAGCCTGCTGTGGAGGATGTATATAAAATAGAATACGGAACGGACTTTGAAGCGCCCGGTGTTACGGCCGTGTTTTCCGGGACCCATTTACAAACTGAACCCATTGAAGTGCCGGTGTCCGTGTCCGGCAATGTAGATACAAAAAACCTGGGCACCTATACCATCAAGTTTACGGCACAATATAAAAACTATGTGGGAACAGCCTATCAAAAAGTAGAAGTGGTAGACACCCAGGCGCCGGTGATCACCCTGACTACCGATCCGGAAAAGTATACGCTCCCGGGTAGCACGTACGAAGAAGAGGGCTATCAGGCCATCGACAATCGGGACGGTGATCTGACGGCCCAGGTAGAGAGGAAAGCCAACAAGAAAAAGGTTGTCTATACCGTTTCAGATCTGTCCGGCAACGTGGCAAAAGTGGAACGGCCGATCGTCTATAATGACCCGGTGCCGCCAATAGTGATGCTCAACGGCAGCGAATACATCGCCCTTTTAACCGGTCAGACCTATCAGGAGCCGGGCTACGTGGCGGCAGATAATTTTGATGGAAACTTAACGACAAAAGTAACAGTATCCGGAAAGGTCGATACAAAAGAGGCGGGCGTTTATACGCTGAAATATTCTGTAACAGACAGCTATGGCAATGAAACCACGGCCAGCCGAATTATTACAGTCATTGATGGCAACGGCGGCCCGGACACGGTTATTCCCGGCAGCAAGGTGATTTACCTGACTTTCGATGACGGTCCTGGCCCGCATACGGCAAAGCTTTTGAACATCCTGAAAAAATATAATATTAAGGCAACATTCTTTGTGACCAACAAGCCGAAATATAACTACCTGATGAAGCGTATGGCGCAGGAGGGTCACAGTGTGGCCATTCACACAATGACCCATAAGTATAAGACCATTTATGCCAGTGAAGAGGCCTACTATGAAGACCTTTATGGTATGCAGGAGGTTATTAAAAAGCAAACCGGCATCAAAACGACCTTGGTACGTTTTCCCGGTGGCAGCTCCAATACGGTGAGCAAAAAGTATTGCACGGGCATTATGACCCGATTGGCCCAGGACTTGAAGGTGAGAGGTTTCCGGTATTTTGACTGGAATGTGGACAGCAACGATGCCGGCGGCGCAAAAACAGCCAGTCAGGTATTTTATAATGTGACAAAAGGCATCAGCAAAAAAGATCGTGCCGTTGTTTTGCAGCACGATATCAAGGGCTTCAGCGTAAATGCTGTGGAACGGATCATCCTGTGGGGGTTGGAACAGGGCTATGCGTTCCTGCCGCTGGATGCAAACAGTCCCGAATGTCATCACAATATTCGAAACTAATCAAAAAGGACAATCCTTCCGGATTGTCCTTTTCGTTATTCAACGTGGGTGTGGTTATTGATATGGTCTTTGCAGTAGCAGTGATATCCATTGCACCGGGAGCAGTACCGGAACTCCAACTCTGGATTGGTCACATCTGTCCGTCCGCAGACAGCGCACTTGTGGTTGAAGAACTCCTTCTTTTCCACCACCCGGAACTGCACCTTCGGTTGCGGTTTCCTTCGGGTCAGTTTCATCCGCCAGGAAAGGGGGATCACATTGACCACATCCTTGCCGAAGAACAGGAAGTAGTTTGCAATGGCCACCAACGGGAACAAGCTGTAGGGGAAAAGTCCCAGGGCCGTCATAGAGATCACGCTGTATGCGGTCAGTATCAGATCCAGCAGCGCAAAGATCCAGGCCTTTACCGGGATAAAATACAGCAGGTAAAACTGCGCCTCCGGGAACAGGGTAGCGTAGCCTAAGAAAAGACTTAAGTTCAAATAATACACATCTGCATCGCCTCCGAAAATCAGGCAGAAGATGTCCATTAGCACCACACCGGACAGATAGAAAATATTAAAGCGGCAAGTGCCCCATACCATTTCCATAGCCCTGCCCAGGGTATAGTAGCAGAAAAGTGCAATCAGTGTGATCAGGGGATTGCCGGCCATAAAAGTAAACACATAGGTCACAAGGCGCCAAACCTGTCCTTGCAAAATAGCGGCTCTGTCAAAACACAGCGCAAAATATAGCGTGTAGCTTTGGTCAAACAGACTTAGCAAATACACGATAGCGCTGCCTATTGTGATATATAACATTAAATTTGGAATACCTTTGCTGCTGTTTCGGTAACAAAAGGCTTCAAACTTGCCCCGTAAATTCTTCAAAAGCTCATCTCCCAGGTTAGAATATCCCTATCATATCAGCTTTTTGACGGCTTGTCTATGGCATAAATATGAACTTTTTCCCGAAAATGAAAAAAATAGTTGACAATCGGGAAAAAATGAGTAAAATATACACGAACTGCATACTAGCCTTATCAAGAGTGGTGGAGGGAACGGCCCGATGAAACCCGGCAACCTGCAGAGGAGGGATCTCCTTATGGCGTGGTGCCAAATCCGGCGGCAACGAAAGATGAGGATCTGATAGAACGCACATCGGATTTCCTCGGTGTGCGGTATTTTTATGATTGCGTGAAAGGAACGTTATGGAAAAGAGATTATTTACTTCGGAATGTGTTACTTGTGGACATCCTGATAAGGTGGCGGATAATATCTCCGATGCTATTTTGGATGCTTGTCTGGTGCAAGACCCCAATTCCCGAGTGGCTTGTGAGGTAATGGTTACTACCAATTTCTGCGTTATTTGCGGAGAAATTACCACTGCTGCCAAGGTGGATTATGCAGCGATTGCCCGTCGTGTGATTGCTGAGATCGGCTATACCCACCCGGAGACCGGCTTCAGCGCAGATGCTGTGGAGGTGGTTTGCAAGGTGCATACCCAGTCTGCAGATATTGCCATGGGCACCAACGATGAAGTTGGCGGTGCTGGTGACCAGGGTATGATGTTTGGCGGCGCTTGCATCCAGACTCCGGAACTGATGCCGCTGCCGGTGGCGCTGTCCCGTGCTTTGAGCAATCGTCTTACCGCTTGCGTGGAGAGCAACGACTTGCTCCGTCCCGATGGCAAGACCCAGGTTTCCGTTGAGTTTGACGAAAAGGGGAACGTGCTGGGCATCGACACTGTGGTCGTATCTGTAATGCACACCGAAGATTTTGAAATCAATGAGCTGCGCCGTTATATTCGTGAGGGTGTGATCGCTCCTGTTTTGGCGCAGTACGGTTTTGACATTGAAAAGGTAGCGAATATTCACATTAATCCCACCGGCAAGTTCGTCATCGGCGGCCCTGACGGCGATACCGGCTTGACCGGTAGAAAGATCATCGTAGATACTTACGGCGGCTATTTCTCCCACGGTGGCGGCGCATTCTCCGGCAAGGATCCTACCAAGGTGGACCGTTCCGGCGCTTATATGGCCCGGTATATGGCAAAGAACCTGGTGGCTGCCGGCCTGGCAACTCAGGTGCAGGTGCAGCTGGCCTATGCCATTGGTGTGGCAGAGCCTGTTTCCGTTCGTGTGGACAGCTACGGCACCGGTAAGATTTCTGATGAGGAAATGACCGCGTTGCTTCGTAAGACCTGCGACCTGACTCCCGGCGGCATTATCCGCAAGCTGCAGCTGCGCAGACCCATTTACGGCAAAACAGCCCGTTACGGTCATTTTGGTGTGGAAGACCTGCCCTGGGAGGCAACCGACTTGGCAGCACAGCTGAAAGAGCTGGCGAACAATTTGTAAACAATTTGGTCGTTCATTGACTTTTTACAGGGAAAGGGCTATACTATTCTCGTAATATTTCGAGAAAATTAGGTGATTACAATGAAAAATAAGAAGCTTCTGCACACGTTGTCCATTGCGACAATCGTGTTACTGGCGATTGCAGAAATTCTAACATTGGCAATCGTACAGAAAACAAATCTGCTTCCTGCAAAATATACACTTGCCGTTGCTATGGTATTTCTGGTCTTTTTGATCGGAACGGGCCTGTTGATGTTTGCCCGGAGAAAGAAGCCGGTGCGTGCGGGTCGTAAGCTGATTGCTTGCGTACTGGCATTGGCGGTGGTGTGTGTTTGCGCTGCGGTTTCTAAGGTTGCAACAGATGCTTATACTACGATCCAGGCTGTTACCGGCGGCGGACAGGAAAATGATATTCGGGACATCTATGTGCTTGTAAAACAGGATGACCCGGCGCAAACCCTGGCAGATGTCAAGGATTACAGCTTTGCGATTATCGAAAATTATGATATGGCCAACACCCAGAAGGCGATAACTGCTCTGGGGGAAGATATTGGCGCAGAGCCTGTCATTGCCCAGTACGAAACCGCTGTGGATGCAGCAGAGGCTCTGCTTGGCGGTCAGGTAGATGCGATCATGCTCAATGGCGCATCTATGGCTTTGCTGTTTGACGAAGAGGGATATGAGGATTTTGAGGACAAGATCCGTATTCTGCATACCATCGATATGGATACGCTGGATCCTACAACACCCACGGAGGAAACCCGTGTGGCAGAGGAAATTACCCAAAAGCCCTTTGTGGTGTATATCAGCGGTTCTGATACCCGAAGCAAGAAACTGAAGGTCTCTCGAAGCGACGTAAATATTCTTGTTTCCGTAAACCCGGTTACCAAGCAGATCTTGCTGCTGAACACCCCCAGAGATTACTATATCCCCAACCCTGCCGGTGATGGCGCGCTGGACAAGCTGACCCACTGCGGTCTGTATGGTACCAAGAATTCTATGAAGGCGCTGGGCGACCTGTATGGAATCAAAATTGATTACTTCGCCCAGATCAATTTTACCGGCTTTGAGACCCTGATTGATGCAGTAGACGGTGTGACTATCTATTCCGACGCATCCTTTACCGCCCGTGACACAAAGATCAAAGAGGGCGAGAACCACCTCACCGGCGCCCAGGCGCTGGATCTGGCCCGGGAGCGCCGTCACGTAAAGGGCGGTGACAACGGCCGTGGCAAGAACCAGATGAAGGTTATTAAAGCATTGATCGAAAAGCTTACCACCGGCACAACTGTGATTTCCAAGTATTCTGACATTTTGGATAGCCTGTCCGGTATGTTTACAACGGACATTACCCCCGGCGAAATCACAGCCTTTGTGAAAATGCAGCTGGATGATTTATCCACCTGGAACATCCAGACCTTTGCTGTGACAGGTAGCGGTGCTACAGAAAAGAACTATTCCGGTAGCCGTGCTTATGTTATGAAGCCCCACGAGCACGTGGTAGCCCACGCTTCCACGCTGGTCAATAAGGTCTTAAACGGCGAAACTCTGACAGAAGAAGATATGAAGGCTCCTAAAAAGTAAACCAAAAGCCGAAGTGCAATGCACTTCGGCTTTTGGTTATCGCATTCCGTTTCCACCAAAGGGGAAGTTCGGATATTGGTTTTGCGGGGTAGTTTCCTGGGGGGTAGCATTTTGGATCTGTTCACCAACGGTGATTTCCAGTTCCAGGGTGACCCCCATTCTGTAAACGGTCAGCTTCAAAACCTGACCGACTTCGCTTTCGCCGACAATTCTTACCACATCAGAAGAGCCGGTAATTTCTTTGTCGTCTACGTGGGTGATAATATCGTTGACCTGCAGACCGGCTTTTGCGGCCGGGGCATCTTCTGTAACAGCCTTGACCGATGCGCCCTGGGGCAAACCATAGCTTTGCGTTTCTTCGCTGACATCGGTCAGCGATACGCCCAGATACGGCTTGGAAATATAACCTTTTTCGATAATGCTTTCCACGATACTGCGAATCCGGTTGACCGGGATTGCAAAGCCGATATTATCGATAGAGGCTTCTGAACCGGAGGAGGAGTATTTGGCATTGGTAATGCCAACCACTTCGCCGTACAGATTAAACAGCGCGCCGCCGGAGTTTCCGGAGTTGATGGCGCAGTCTGTCTGCATCAGGTTCATGGTCACCCCATTGGAGGTGGTGATTTCTCGCTCAATGGCGCTGACAGCGCCGGAGGTCAGGGAAAAGGTCAGTTCTCCCAAGGGGTTGCCAATGGCGATCACAGGGTCACCTACATTCAGGTTTTCAGAGTTACCCAGCACCACCGGGCTGAGCCCTTTCGCATCCACCTTTAGCACTGCAATATCATTGCTGGCATCGTAACCAATCAGCTTTGCTTCCTTGCTGGTGCCGTCATAAAAGGATACGGAAATAGAACTGGAGCCCTCAATTACGTGTTCATTGGTCAGAATATAGCCGTCCTCTGAAATAATAAAGCCGGAGCCGGAGGCGGGGGAGGTAGTTGTATAACCCCAGAAATTTGTGGTAATGGAAGAGGTAATACCCACTGTGGAATTGACGTTGGCGGCATAAACCTCTGCCGGGGTCATTTCCTTGGAGGTATCAATTTTGTGGATATCCAGGACGGTATTTTCCCGCTGACCCTCCAAAATCACCGTGCTGTTTTTATCATCTTTGACGGTTTTTGTGACCAAAACACCGCAAACACTGCCGAAAACACCGCCGACCAGGGAACAGCACAGCGCCAATGCGATCACTTTTCCGGCTGTGCCGGGCTTCTTCTTGGATGGCTGTTCCTGGGGAATGGGTTCAGCTTCAAACCGGGGCATTTCGTTTACTGCCGGCTTCGGCTGGTCTACTTCATATGTCCAGGGAAATTTCTTATCTTCTTCTTCATGATACATAATCATCATCCTTTCTTTGTTGCTGTTACCATTATATAAACATAGGCTGAAAGCTTCCTGAAAAAACCAGTGAATAGTTTGTGAATATCGCTATTTTGTGTTTGCGGAAATACTATCATACATTATTGACGAAAATCCTTAGAAAAAATACGAAAAATCATCCATTTTTTCGTATTGTATTTTTTATAAAGAAGTGGTACTATATGATAAATACAAATGTTTCTCCTATATGGACGGAAAAGAGGTGACCGGGAGTACCCTTTATGAAGTATTTTGTGATCTTAGGAGACGGAATGGCCGATGAGCCTTTGGCGCAGTTAAATGGCCAGACACCCTTGGAATATGCCAATACACCCTGTATGGATGAACTGTCCGGAAAAGGCGAGATGGGACTTGTCAAAACGGTTCCGGAGTCTATGAAGCCGGGAAGCGACGTGGCGAACCTGGCTGTGTTAGGCTATAATCCGCTGGAAAACTATTCCGGACGTTCTCCTTTGGAAGCCCTTAGTGTTGGGGTGCAAATGGCAGCAGATGATGTGATCTTCCGTGCTAACCTGGTAACGGTTACAGAAAAGGAAGCCTTCGCCCAAAAGACGATCGTGGATCACAGCTCCGGCGAGATCTCCACAGAGGATGCGGCCATTTTGCTCGATGCGCTACGGAAAGAACTGACCACACCGGAGTTTCAGTTTTATACCGGTACCAGCTACCGCCATATTTTGGTTTGGAAGCAAGGTGAAGTTCTGGATATGGCGCAGCCCCATGACCATTTGGGCGAAGTGATAGCGCCCTATTTGCCTCCGCAGCCGTTTCTGCAGATGATGGAAAAAAGCTATGAGATCCTGAACAACCATCCGATCAACCTGGAACGGGCTGCCCATGGCAAGAACAAAGCCAATTGCCTGTGGTTCTGGGGTGCCGGAACAAAGCCCAGCCTGGATAATTTCCGGGAGAAAACCGGAAAGACCGGCGCAATGATTTCAGCGGTTGATCTGCTCAAGGGGATTGCTACCGGCGCCGGAATGCAGGTGATTAACGTTCCCGGAGCCAACGGCGGCTTACATACCAATTATGAGGGGAAAGCCCGGGCGGCGGTGCAGGCGGTGTTGCAGGATGGTTGCGATTTTGCCTATATCCACGTGGAAGCGCCGGATGAAATGGGACATCAGGGCAGTATCGAGAATAAGATCAAGGCAATTGAAGCGCTGGACAGCCGTGTGATCGCCCCTGTGAAAGCGGCAATGGATGCTTCCAAAGAACCTTACCGAATGCTCATCTTGCCGGATCATCCCACGCCCATTCGCTGCCGTACCCATACGGCTGACCCCGTACCTTATATTTTGTATGACAGCGAAAATCAGGCAAAGAAAGTTGCCCGTTTTACAGAAAAAGATGCGAAAGCTACCGGAATTTTCCATCCGGAGGGCTACCGCTTAATTGACCGTTTATTTATGAAAGGATGAGAGCTATGTATCAGGTACATTACTTAAACAAGATTTCCAAAGAGGGCACTGCACTTTGGACAGAAGAATATAAGGCCACGGAAGAGGTAAATCAGGCAGACGCTATTTTGGTTCGTAGTGCGGCGATGCACGATATGGACTTGCCGGAAAGCCTGTTGGCTGTAGCCCGTGCAGGCGCCGGTGTCAATAATATTCCTTTGGAAAAGTGCGCCCAGCAGGGTATCGTGGTATTCAACACCCCCGGCGCCAATGCCAACGGTGTGAAAGAAATGGCAATTTGCGGTATGCTTCTGGGCAGCCGTGATGTTATCGGCGGCGTGGAATGGGTCAAGTCCATCAAAGATGAGGGCGATGTAGCCAAGAAGGTAGAAAAGGGCAAGTCCCAGTTTGCCGGTACGGAGCTTATGGGCAAGAAATTGGGTGTGATCGGCCTGGGTGCCATTGGTGGTATTCTGGCAAACAGCGCAATTGCCTTGGGTATGGAGGTCTATGGCTGTGACCCCTATATTTCCATTAGCGCTGCATGGCATTTGGACAGTAATATCGTTCCCGTAAAGACCCGTGAAGAAATTTACGAAAAGTGCGATATTATTTCTCTGCACGTACCGCTGTTGGACGATACCAAGCATATGATCAACGCAGAAACTCTGGCAATGATGAAAGACGGCGTGATCCTTTTGAACTTTGCTCGGGATAAGCTGGTGGACGACGATGCTTTGGAGCAGGCTCTGGCTTCCGGTAAGGTCAAGCGGTATATCACTGACTTCCCCAACGACAAGACCGCCGGTATGCAGGGTGTTGTGGCCATTCCGCACCTGGGTGCTTCCACAGAGGAGTCTGAGGATAACTGTGCCAGAATGGCTGTCCGTCAGGTAATGGATTACCTGGAAAACGGCAACATCAGAAACTCCGTAAACTTCCCGGCTATGGATATGGGTATTTGCACCAAGCCCGGCCGTATTATGGTGCTGCATAAGAACATTCCCAACACCATCAGCCGCTTTACCACAGTTGTGGCAAGCCATAACATCAACATCTCCGATATGCTCAACCGAAGCAAGGGCGAGTATGCCTGTACAATGCTGGATCTGGACGAACCTACCCCAGCAGAAGTTGTTGCAGAGCTGGAAGCGCTGGAAGGTGTTTTCCGCGCCCGTGTCATTCGCTAAGTCATTTGGAAAGGGTCAGTTTTTCTGACCCTTCTCTTTTTTATATTTCAGCCTTGATTCAGCCTGACATTGTATTATAATAGAAAGGTCAGGAGGTTACACCATGAAGATTTTGATTATTGAAGATGAAAAACTGCTGGCAGATTCTTTGAAAGCTGTGCTGGAGAGAAAAGGTTTTGCCGTGGAAGTTGTTTATGACGGAGAAGCCGGCGCAGAATATGCGGAGTTGGGGATCTATGATCTTCTGATATTGGATGTGATGATGCCCAAAATGGACGGCTATCAGGTGGCACGGCAGGTGCGCGCCAAACGCTGCGCTACCCCAATTTTGATGCTGACGGCAAAATCCGGACTGGAAGACCGCATTGAGGGTCTCAATGCCGGTGCGGACTATTACCTGACAAAACCTTTCGATACCCGGGAACTTCTTGCTTGTATCAATGCGCTGCTGCGCAGACAGGGCAACCAGGTGGACGAGCTTACTTACGGAAATACTGCGTTGGATTTGTCCTCCGGGGCGTTGGTGTGTGGTGAAAAATCTGTCCGCCTTTCCGCTAGGGAGTTTGACGTTATGCGGTTTTTGATGCAGTCCAGAGGACAAAATCTGTCCAAGGAAGTAATTTTGGCGCGGATTTGGGGCTACGATTCCAATGCTGTGGAAAACCACGTGGAGGTCTATGTAGGCTTTTTGCGGAAAAAACTGCAGTCCATCGGTTCGAATGTACGAATTGTTGCCATCCGGCGATTGGGCTATCATTTGGAGGAAGTGCAGTGATCAGGAAATTACGACTGAAATTTGTCCTTGTGAATATGTGTATCGTGCTGGCGATGCTCCTGGTTATTTTTGCCACGGTGTATCACTTCACTAATGTGAATTTGGAAAATCAAAGCACGGCGCTTCTGGAGCGTTTGTCACAAAACGTGCGGCAGCCGGTCAGTTTTCAGGAACCGGGTCAGGAACCGCAACTTCCGTATTTTTACATTACCGTAACTGTCCATGGCAATATGTCTGCCAGCGGTTACAGCTATTATGACATCACGGATGAAAATGTTATTCGGGAACTTGTCCGGAGTGTCTACGAAATGAAACAAACAACCGGTTTGCTGGAAGCGTATCATTTGCGCTACACAATTGTTCCTGAAATAGTCAGCCAGACCATTGTTTTTGTGGATATTTCCAGTCAACTCTCAGCTTTGAATGCGTTGGTTCGGGCTAGCTTTTTTATAGGATTTGTCAGCCTGATCGCTTTTTTGGGCATTAGCCTGTTTTTGGCACGGTGGGCAGTCAAACCGGTGGATAAAGCCTGGAAGCAGCAGACCCAGTTCGTGTCAGATGCTTCCCACGAATTGAAAACACCCCTGACGGTCATTATGAGCAATGCAGAGCTTTTGGATACTCCGGACTGCCCGGAAGAGGACAGAAAGCAATTCCAAAGAAACATTTTGACAATGTCCCATAGAATGAAAGATCTGGTTGAAGGTTTGCTGGAGTTAACCCGAGCAGATAACGGACAGACGCAAAAATCTTTTACGCAGCTGGATTTCAGCCAGTTGGTCCAGGAAACGCTGCTGCCCTTTGAGCCGGTGTTCTTTGAGAAAAATTTGATACTGGAAAGTCAGATACAGGAACAAATTCTGATGACCGGCAGCGCCCAACACTTAGAACAAGTGCTGGGAGTGCTTTTGGACAATGCGGCCAAATATGCAACGCCGGGGATTGTCAGTGTCAGTCTGCAACGGATCGGACGGGGGAGTTGCTTGCTGTCTGTGGCAACCCCCGGAAACCCTATCCCACGCGATCAGCTGAAGACCATCTTTGAACGTTTTTCCCGGGTGGATGCAGCCCGTACCGGTGACGGTAGCTTTGGCTTGGGCTTGTCCATTGCCAAAGCTCTGACAGAAAATCACAACGGAAAAATTTGGGCCCAAAGCAATCAAACAGGAAATTGCTTCTATGTCCAACTGCCTTGCCAATAACTTGAAAGCCGGAGGTTTCCCTCCGGCTTTTTTTATGTGGTCGTGTAGCAATCGCAGGGTTGCTGGCGGTCACAATCCCGTGGCGCAAATTGGGCTTCCGGGAATGGTATCCGGGAGAACAGTTCGCAAGGATCTTCGGCACAACCTGGCGCATCACAACATTCTTTCGTGGGAATGGCATAATCTACTACCGGAACGATCAGCTGTGCATCCCGTTCCAGCCGGATGATGGAGAACTGCCCCAGGGTCACAAGCAGACGCCGATTTTCTCCGTTGATGACCAAGGCTTCATCAAACAGCCCAGCGATGGCATCGGGGATCTGCACAAGAGGACAATCACAGGCGCACTGACAATTTTCTGTCACCTTGGAGCTGAGTACCATAGGATCCAGGACCTCTACCACAGCTGTGGGTAAATTGGCATTGCGCACACATACGCTGTCGATCGGGCCGGGCAAGGCATTACTCTTATAGACATGAGCCTTGCTTTCTTCACCGCATAGAACGACCCGTTTGGAAAATAGTGCTAGGCCGTACAGGCAAGTTGGACGACCGGAGGGAATGACTGCATCTGCCAAAATGCGGTAGAAGAATGTTACATCAATATAATAGTGCTTGGTATCGAACCCGGCAGGTTCTACATCGATCGCGGTATAAAGCAGATCGGCAGAACGCACTTTTGCGCCGGTTGCGGAGTCCAAAATGGTTTGCGAACCTGTGGTTAAGTAGACCCGTAAGTCTTCAATACAATCTTTGTCCCGGCAACTGTCGGTAATTTTCCGTGTGTGTACGGACAGAGCCTGACGCAGATCTTCCGGATTGCAGCTCAGACTCTGTTGACATTTCTCGGACATGATGATACCTCCCATGCAAAACTAAGTAAGCACAATGCTTATAGGACAGTTTATGCAAAGTGTGGCACTGTGTGCAAAAAAGCGCTACAACAGGTGCTTGTTGTAGCGCTTTTGGAACGTATATTTATTATAGAGAAGTGCCGCAGATATCGCAGGTGGTGTCGTTATCATCATCACTGTGAGAGCAGACAGTACCCACAAAGGCACCGCAGTCGTCACAATTGCCGTCCATATCTGCATCGATGTGATTGGTGCATTCGGTGGTGTAGGTCAGGCCACAAACATCGCAGTTGCCGTTACGATCCATATCTGTGTGCTCTAAGCAACCCGAATCCAAAGATTCGTAACAGAAATCGCAGACACCATCCTGATCGCTGTCTTCGTGGGTGTAGCAACCGCTGTCAATGAGAATGTCACAGCTGTCACAAAGGCCATCACCGTCTGTATCTGCGTGGGTACAGGTGGTTTCTTCGGGTTCTACAGGTACTTTGCAGACATCACAAAGGGTGTCCTTGTCTTCGTCAGTATGTTCTGTACATTGGGTAGGAATGGTGTAATCTTTTTCTGTAGTAGGGGTCTGGGCTGTGTCTTTACCGCAGCCAATCAGCAAGCTCAGACTGACGAGCAGGCAAAGAATCAGGGAGAAAAATGTTCTTTTTTTCATAGAATGACCTCCTGTAGTGAAGTGTATATTATTGAGGGGGCAACGATTGTTTACAGTATAGCACGGGTTGTCGTATAAAGCAATATAAATCCTTGTTTTGGGAATGAAAGTCTGTACCCGACCGTATAAATGACGATAGGTGTTTCTGTGTTTGCGCACAGATAACTTTTTATAATATTTTTGAAAAAACCTATTGACAAAATATGGTTATGCGACTATTATATGAGGGAGGTTAGCCGAGGCTAACAATATTTATTGACCATCAGTTAGCATATGCAAACTGCCAATTATGAATTTCCAATCAGGTGGTATATATGAATTTAGTAGATGCAGAATTAGGCAAAGAGTATATTATTCAGCAAATTGAAACCGATGACGAAGAACTTGATGCATTTCTGTTTTCCCTTGGCTGTTATACCGGCGAACCTATTACGGTGATCTCTCGCCGCAGAGGTGGCTGCACGGTATCAATCAAGGACGGCCGGTACAATATCGATAATCAACTGGCTGCGGCGATCCTTGTCTGAGCGTTTGCAAAGGCAGGGGACGCACGGCTGATTGTTTTTGCATATCAGTTAGCTTATGCTAACCTTGTTTGTTTTTGAAAGAAAAGGAGAGAATTCTGAATGAGAATAGCTTTTGCGGGCAATCCCAATAGTGGTAAAACGACTATGTACAATGCCCTGACCGGACGTAATGAGAAGGTCGGTAACTGGGCCGGTGTTACGGTAGATAAGAAAGAGGCGCCCATAAAAAAACAATATGCCGGCGATTTGGAGCTGATCGCAGTTGACCTGCCTGGCGCATATTCTATGTCCCCGTTTACATCGGAAGAGAGTGTGACGAGGGACTTTGTGAAAAACGAGAACCCTGATGCCATTATCAACATCGTAGATGCTACCAACTTAAGCCGCAGCTTGTTTTTTACCACACAGCTTTTGGAATTGGGCATACCGGTCGTTGTGGCGCTGAACAAATCTGATATCAATGAAAAGAAAAAGACCCAGATCGATGAAGCATTACTTGCTGAAAAGCTGGGGTGTCCTGTGGTGGAAACGGTATCCACTTCTTCAGAAGGCTTGCAGGAGCTTGTGCGTGCGGCGGTTGCGCTGCTTGGCAAGGAGCAGGCAGCACCTTACAGCCAGGGAAATGTTGACTTGACCAGCAAACAGGCGGTTGCCAGCGCAGATCGTAAGCGCTTTGCTTTTGTTAATGGCATTGTTAAGGAAGTGGAAAGCCGTACTATCCGTACCCGGGATAAGAATTTTCAGGATAAGATCGATGCTGTGCTGACCCATCCTTTGGTGGGACTTCCTATTTTTGCTGTGGTGATGTTCCTGGTGTTTCAGATCTCCCAGGCTTGGTTGGGTGTTTGGATTGCAGAGGGTTATGAATTTGCAAACGGCACAACTGTCCCTGGTTTGGTCACACTGATTGATATGTTCAAGGAATGGATTGCTGGGTTGCTGGAAGGCGCAGGTGCCAATGTCTTTTTATCAGCACTGCTGACCGAGGGTATTATCGGTGGTGTTTCTGCTGTGGTTGGCTTTTTGCCACTGGTAATGGTGATGTATTTCCTGATCGCATTGCTGGAAGATTGCGGCTATATGGCACGGGCTACTGTGGTGCTGGATCCTATTTTTAAGAAGGTGGGTTTGTCCGGTAAGTCGGTGATTCCTTTTATTGTGGGAACAGGCTGCGCAATTCCCGGTGTTATGGCAGCTCGCACCATTCGCAACGAGCGCGAGAGAAATGCGACTGCTATGTTGGCGCCTTTTATGCCGTGTGGCGCAAAGCTGCCGGTGATCGCACTGTTTGCCGGGGCGTTTTTTGATGAAGCGACCTGGGTAGGCACACTGATGTATTTTGCAGGAATTGTCTTTATTTTGCTGGGCGCCTTGCTTGTAAACCAGATTTCTGGTAATAAGAAACGTAAATCTTTCTTCATTATGGAGTTGCCTGAGTACAAGACACCTTCCTTTAAGCGCGCGTTTATTGAGATGTGCAGCCGCGGCTGGGCTTATATTGTGAAAGCAGGCACGATTATTCTGGCTTGTAATGCCATCGTGTTTATTATGCAGTCATTTGATTGGAATCTCCGCCTGGTGGAGGAGGGAATGGAGCGCACCTCCATTCTGGCTACGATAGCCAATCCAATTGCTGTTTGCCTGGTGCCGGTTGTTGGTATTTCTGCCTGGCAGCTGGCAGCGGGTGCGGTTACGGGCTTTATTGCCAAGGAAAATGTGGTCGGTACACTGGCTGTTTGTTACGGTTTTGCAGTCAACGATGACCTGGAAATGGTAGGTTCCGGCAATGAAGTGGCAGCAACTATGGTGGGACTTACCAAGGTTGCAGCACTGGCTTATTTGATGTTCAATCTTTTCACCCCGCCTTGCTTTGCGGCAATGGGCGCGATGAATGCGGAGATTTCTGATAAAAAGTGGTTCTGGGGCGGTATTGCGTTGCAGTTGGCTACAGGTTACTCTGTTGGCTTCCTGGTTTATCAGGTTGGTACGCTTATTACCACCGGCAGCTTGGGAGCCGGCTTTATAGGTGGTCTTTGCTTTATCCTGGTGTTTGCAGCAGTTCTTACTTACCTTTGTGTTGCAGCAGAGAAAAAGGCAGAAAAAGAATGTGTTCTTAGTAGGTGATGGCCTATGAAACTTGTGGATTATATTGTGTTAGCGATTGTCCTTTTGATTCTCGGTGCGGTATTTTTCTATATCCGCAAAGCAAAGAAAAAAGGCGTCAAGTGCATCGGTTGTCCCCATAGCGGAAGCTGCAGCGGAAATTGCGCTGATTGTCATTCTGTTTCGAAATAGTAAAAGAGGTTCTCGTAGGAGAACCTCTTTTTGTCTGGTGAATTTTACAGAAAAGCTTGAAATTTTGGGTAGAAACAGATAAAATTGAAAGAAACAGAGGAGGTGTTGCTATGATATGGTGCGTAGAGGATGATTCCAGCATCCGGGATATTGAAGTATATGCCTTAACGTCCATTGGCTTTGCGGCCAAGGGCTTTGAAGATGGTGACAGCTTTTGGAATGCGCTGCAAATCGAAAAACCGGAATTGGTAGTGTTGGATGTGATGTTACCGGGCAAGGATGGGGTAACGTTGCTGAAGATGATGAAAGGCGCAGAAGAATTTAAGGATATCCCGGTAATTATGGCAACGGCTAAGGGCAGTGAATACGATAAAATTCAAAGTCTGGATCTGGGTGCTGATGATTACTTGGTGAAGCCATTCGGCATTATGGAAATGGTCAGCCGTGTGAAAGCGGTTTTGCGCCGCTGCAAATCTTCAGCAGAACGCAGATCCTTGAAAATCGAGGGATTGGAACTGAACCCGGAGGAGCATACCGTGTCTGTAGACGGCGAACGGGTCAGCTTGACTTACAAAGAATATGAACTGCTGCGGCTGTTTTTATCGCAGCCGGGAATTGCATTTACCCGAGAACAACTGCTTGTGAGCGTGTGGAATACGGAGTATGTAGGAGAAACACGTACCGTTGATATGCATATTCGTACTTTGCGGCAAAAGTTGGGAAAATATGGCAATATTATCGAAACTGTCCGTAATGTAGGCTATCGGCTGGAGGCGAAATATGACAAGTAAGATATTTCGCTCTACCGTGGTGGTGGCAGTGATCGTTTTGCTGTGTTCTCTTAGTATTGTAATGGGTGTGCTGTATAATCATTTTACCAATGTGCAGGTGCAGCAGCTGAAAAATGAACTGAGCTTGGCTGTTGCAGGAACGGAGCAGTACGGCACAGCTTTTCTGGAAAATGTGAAAGCAGAGCAATTACGCATCACCTGGATCAGCGCAGATGGAACGGTATTGCTGGATACCCAAGCGGACCAGACAACGATGCAGAACCACGCAGACCGAGAAGAGATCGCAGAAGCCTTTGCTACCGGTCAAGGTAGCGCAGTGCGTACATCTGCAACCTTGACAGAGCAGACCTTCTATGAAGCGCAACGCTTGCAGGATGGAACGGTGCTGCGTGTTTCTACCAACCAGGAATCAGCCTGGGTGCTGGTGATAGATCTGCTGTGGCCGGTATTTTTAGTAGCATTGCTGGCAATGGGGCTTTCTGCAGTCCTTGCACGAAGAATGGCTAAGAAGATCGTGGAGCCGCTGAACCAGCTGGATCTGGAGCAACCGCTGAAAAACGATATTTATGAAGAAATTTTGCCGCTGTTGCACCGTATCCATCGGCAACACTATCAGATCACGGAGCAGATGGATAACCAACGAAAAAAGGCTGAGGAATTTCAGCAGATCACATCCCATATGCAGGAGGGTCTTGTGCTGTTGGATGGAGAAGGTGTGGTCCTGAGCATCAATCCTGCAGCGATGGAATTGTTTGAAACAGATGCAGATTGTATCGGTAAAAGCTTCTTCCGGATCGATCGGGACAATGCTATGCGCAAAGCGGTCAATGATGCATTGGATAAAGGCCGTGGCTATGCAAGATTATGTAGAAACGGCCGGAACTATCAGTTTGATTTGAGCCGTATTGAAACCGACGGAACGGTTCTGGGCGCAGTTGTGTTGGCCTTTGATATTACGGAACAGCTTAGCGCCGAGCAGATGCGCCGTGAGTTTTCGGCCAACGTTTCCCATGAACTGAAAACCCCCTTGCAGGGCATTATCGGCAGCGCGGAATTGTTGGAAAGCGGTATGGTAAAGCCGGAAGATCACACCCGGTTTGTAGGCCATATTCGCAAGGAAGCATCCCGGTTGGTCAGCCTGATCGAGGACATCATTCGCCTGTCCCAGCTGGATGAGGGGACGGCATTGCCTACAGAAGAAGTGGAACTGCTGCCGCTGGCAGAAGAAGTAAAAACGATTCTTCAAAAAAGCGCAGAAGAGAAAAATGTCAGCATTTGCATATCCGGTGACGGGTTTTCTGTGCAGGGAGTTCGCAGAATGTTGCAGGAGGTTATCTACAATCTTTGCGACAATGCGATCAAATACAATGTTCCCGACGGTAGTGTCAATATCCATATTGCAGATAAGAAACTGGTTGTCAGCGATACGGGCATCGGCATTTCGCCGGAGCATACCGACCGTATTTTTGAGCGCTTTTATCGCGTGGATAAGAGCCATTCCAAGGCATCCGGTGGTACCGGCCTGGGACTTTCTATTGTCAAACACGCAGTGCAGTATCACAAGGCGGAACTTTCCCTGGAAAGCACCCCCGGAAAAGGCACTGTAATCACTATTCAATTTTAACCTAAGACCGCATCCGGAAGGATGCGGTCTGATATTTTACATAGATTTTACATAGACTTTTCATATCCTCTATGGAATTTGGAAATTGCAAAAAATATAATGTAGACTGTCGAAATGAGAATTTTTCCGTAAAGGAGTAAAAAAATATGACAGCTTATATTTTGAAAGTGATCTCCCTGTTGGGCGGTCTTGCTTTGTTCCTGTTCGGTATGGACGTTATGGGCAAAGCGCTGCAGCGTACCGCTGGCGGTAAGCTGCAAAACATTCTGGCAAAAATGAGTTCCACCGTGTGGAAAGGTTGTATTTTGGGCCTGGCCGTTACTGCGGTGATCCAGTCCTCCTCTGCAACGACGGTTATGGTCGTCGGTTTCGTTAACTCCGGCATTATGACGCTGCAGCAGGCTGTTGGTGTTATTTTGGGCTCTAATATCGGTACTACCGTTACTTCCTGGATCTTGTCTCTGTCTGGTCTGGAAGGCGACAGCTTTATCGTTCAGCTGTTTAAGCCGGCTACCTTGGCCCCGATCATTGGTGTCGTGGGTATTGTTCTGTTTATGTTCACAAAGAGCGAGAAGAAGCGTAGCATCGGCACGATTTTCCTGGGCTTTATGGCGCTGATGACCGGTATGGAGATCATGGGCGACTCCATGGAGTTTTTGAAGGAAGAAGCTTGGTTCGGCCAGCTGATGATCTCCTTCTCCAATCCCATTCTAGGTATCCTGTTTGGCACAATTTTAACAGCGATCATTCAGTCCAGCTCTGCCTCTGTTGGTATTTTGCAGGGCTTGTGTGTCACCGGCGCCGTTACCTTCGGTTCTGCCATTCCCATTATTTTGGGTCAGAATATCGGTACTTGCGTAACAGCGATGCTTGGCGCCATCGGTGCAAACAGCAACGCACGTCGTACTGCAACCATCCACCTGTTAAACAAAGTTTTTGGCGCTGTGCTGTTTGGTGTGGTGTTCTACGGCCTGGGCCTGTTTATTGATTGGAAATTCCTGGACGAAGCCACACGTCCTGTAGACATTGCGATTATCCACACTGCTTACAACGTGGCTGTTACCCTGATCCTGATCCCGGCAAGAAACCTGATGATCAAGATTGTCTGCAAGATCATTCCCGATGCCGCCGAGCAGGAAGAGATCGCACTTTTGGACGAGCGTTTGCTGGCGACTCCCGCTGTTGCAGCAAGACGTGCCCATAAGGTCGCTTTGGAAATGGCAAAGGATGCAACTGAGGCTATGCATCTGGCTATGGGCCTGACAAAAAAGTTTGATCCTGCAGTTATGGAGCAGGTCATTAAATTGGAAGATAAGACTGACCGGTATGAAGATGCTTTGGGCACATATCTGATCAAGCTGTCCAATACAAACCTGTCCGTGGAGGACAACCGCATTTTGAATACCACCCTCTACACCGTTTCCGACATTGAGCGTATGGCCGACCACGCAGCATCTGTTGCAGAGGCAGCTCAGGAGATTTACGAGAAGAACATTGAATTCTCCGCACAGGCCAAGGGTGAGTTGGAAGTTCTGGAACAGGCTGTTCTGGACATTATGGATCGTACTGTTGCTGCGTATGGTGAGTTTGACCGTGAGCAGGCTGTGAAAGTCGAGCCCCAGGAGCAGGTTGTTGACAGCTTGGTTCGTGAGATCAAGTCCCGCCATGTGCGCCGCCTGAGAGATGGCCTTTGCACAGTAGAATATGGCTTCGTGCTGGAAGACCTTCTGACTGCTTGCGAACGTACCGCAGACCATTGTTCCAACGTTGCGGTGGAAGTGCTGCAGGTGACAGAAGGCAAGTTGGAGGCACACGAATACCTGAATGCTTTGAAGGCTGGCGAATTGTATGAGTCTGCTGCGTTTTCGGAGCAATTTGCGAAATACAAGGCAAAGTATTCTTTCCCGGAAGAAAACTAAAAATGATCGCC
>JAZQWQ010000156.1:0-8008 GCA_045632385.1 Faecousia sp. | reverse complement strand
CAGGTTTCGAAGCTGTCGCCATGGTCCAGATGCAGGGCAACAGGAATTTCGGGGCATTCGAGAACAGCAGCTTCAACCAGCTTTACCAGGTAGGTGTGGTTGGCGTAAGCGCGGGCACCCTTGGAAACCTGCAGAATGACGGGAGAATTCTCCTCGCGGCAAGCCTCAGTGATACCCTGAACGATTTCCATGTTGATGACGTTGAAAGCACCGACAGCGTAACCGCCGTTATATGCCTTCTTGAACATCTCGGTAGTAGTTACTAAAGCCATATGTATCAATCCTTTCTAACTTAAGCGGAAAACCGCATTTTTCTACGATATCATTATAACACAAAAAAATCCAGTTTCAATATAAATCTTTTAAATCTGCAAATTATATAGGATTTTCACAATTACGCTTTGGAAAAACAGTTGTTTTTCAGCAGAAAAATTGGGAAAAAGCTATTTACCTTTGGAAAAGAATAGAGTATAATATCCGTTGGAATTATTTAATGAAACCCAAAAGGAGAAATGGATATGAAAAAATCCCCTTTGCAGCTGGCTAGATACCAGTATCAGCCCAAGCTTCCCGGTATGCTGCGTAACGGCATTTCCGAGATCTGCGTAAAAAATGGCGCACCCACCGAGAGTGTGGCAGACCAGGACAAGATCAAGGCTCTGTTCCCCAACACTTACGGTAAAAATGAGATCACCTTCCAGAAAGGCACCAACACTTCCGAAGCAAAGAAGCAGGTTGTGGGCGTCATTCTGTCCGGCGGTCAGGCACCCGGCGGCCACAATGTTATTTGCGGCCTGTACGATGCCCTGAAGGCTACCAATAAGGAAAACGTTCTGTACGGTTTCAAGGGCGGCCCCAGCGGTCTTTTGGAGAATGATTACCTGATCTTCGACGACGAGTACATCAACGCTTACCGCAACACCGGCGGGTTTGACATCATCGGTTCCGGCCGTACCAAGCTGGAGACCGAGGAGCAGTTTGCCATCGTTGCAGAAAACTGCAAGAACCACGGTATTACCGCCCTGGTCATCATCGGCGGTGATGACTCCAACACCAACGCTGCTGTGTTGGCGGAGTACTTTGCAGCCCATAACACCGGTGTGCAGGTGATCGGTTGCCCCAAGACCATCGACGGCGACCTGAAGAACGAGGACATCGAATGTTCTTTCGGTTTCGACACCGCTACCAAGACCTATGCTGAGATCGTGGGCAACATCGGCCGTGATGCCAACTCTGCGAAGAAGTACTGGCACTTTGTAAAGGTCATGGGCCGTAGCGCTTCCCATGTGGCTTTGGAAACTGCTCTGCAGACCCAGCCCAACATCTGCCTGATCGGTGAGGAAGTTGCCGCTAAGAAGATGTCTTTGGCTCAGATCACCGACTACATCGCTGATTCTGTTGCTGCCCGTGCAGCAAAGGGCTGGAACTTTGGTGTTGCCCTGATCCCGGAAGGTATCGTGGAATTTGTTCCTGAGTTCTCTGTGCTGATTGCCGAAATTAATGAGCTGCTGGCTGGCAGCAAGGCTGATGACTTCAATGCGCTGCCCTCCTGGGAAGAGAAGTATGCGTTCATTCAGAACGGTCTGACCAAGGAGTCTATGGCTGTATTTGCCATCCTGCCCCAGGGTATTCAGCAGCAGCTGTTCCTGGAGCGTGACCCCCACGGCAACGTGCAGGTGTCCCTGATCGAGTCTGAGAAGCTGTTCTCCGAGATGGTCAAGGAAAACCTGGCTGCCCGGAAAGCCGCCGGCACCTACACCGGTAAGTTCTCCCCCCTGCATCACTTCCTGGGCTACGAAGGCCGCTGCGCACTCCCCTCTAACTTCGATGCTGACTACTGCTACAGCCTGGGCTACAATGCCTTTATGCTGATCCAGTACGGCTTCAATGGCTACCTGTCCAAGGTTTCCAATTTGTCCAAGCCTGCTGAGCAGTGGATCGCCGGCGGTATGCCCATCACCAAGATGATGAATATGGAGCGTCGCCACGGTCACGACAAGCCCGTTATCCGTAAGGCTTTGGTGGAGCTGGAGGGCAAGCCCTTCACCTTCTTCGCTGCCAACAGAGAGAAGTGGGCTGTGGAGACCTGCTATGTCTACCCCGGCGCAATTCAGTACTTTGGACCTACCGAAGTCTGCGACACCACCACCGTCACCCTGGCACTGGAAAAGGCTTAATCACCAATAAAAAGACCACCCAAAGGGTGGTCTTTTTTTATAACTTTTCCAGGAAAACGATACCGGAAATGGTACACAGATCTTCCAGAAACTCCAGGTGATTTTGACGCTTTTTCTGCTTTAAGTAAACGATATAGCTCCGGATGCCGTCTTCGGCAGTGGCGCTGTATTCGTGTTGGATATCCTGAATTTCCACTTCCCGGCTACGAAGCTCCCGGAGGAAATCTCCCAAAGGAAATTCTCTGGACAGCTCCACATACAGTTCCAAAGATTTGGCTTTTCTCTGTACTTGCTTATCGATCAGCTGCATCAGTGTCATGATCAGATACACAGCAACACCGCCAATGAGCGCTGCCTCATAAAAGCCAACACCGATGGCAAGACCCACACCGGCTGCGGTCCAAAGACCGGCGGCAGTGGTCAGACCCTTGATCTGATTTCGCTTTGTGACCATAATGGTGCCGGCACCCAAAAAGCCGATGCCGCTGACCACCTGAGCGCCCATTCGCACCGGATCTCCGGAGCCAAATACCTGGCAGACATATTGGTTTGTCAGCATAACCAGGCAAGCGCCCAGACTCACCACCATATAGGTACGCAAGCCGGCAGGACGGTTTTTCAGTTCTCGTTCCAGACCGATCAGGCCGCCTATCAGAATTGCCAAAATAATACGGATGACCACAGCAAGTAGCGTTATTTCTCGTAGTTGCATAGGCATACCTCCTTAAATATAAGTTTCCTCCCGCTTTTGGCAGGTAAACACAATCACCTGCTTTTCCTTTGCCGCATCCTTCAGGATTTCCATCGCCTGGGCAAGGCGGGTATCGTCAAAGCGGACAAAGGCATCGTCCAGCACTAAGGGCGCTTCCGGTGTCAACGCTTCTGCAACTGCCAGGCGCAAAGCAAGATATAGCTGGTCAATGGTTCCGTCACTGCGGAATTTGGAATTTTCCAGGGTGTTTTCTCCAACGGCAGCTACCTGCAGACAGAAGTCCTGGGTCAGCTGCAGCCGGTCGTAACGACCGTCGGTAAGCCGGGAAAACAGCTCCTGCGCCCGCCCGGAAATTTGGGGCGCAAACCGCCGCTGCAGTTCTGTTGTGGCATTTGTGAGGGTCTGCATCGCCAGCTCAATGGCGGAATAATAGCGATCCAGCTTTTGGATACGGTCGTTGACCTGCGTAAGCTCCCGGTTCAGACTCTCGGCCTGACCCAAGGATTGCATTTGACCTTGGTACAGACCCAGGTTCTTTTGCAGCTGTCCTGCCTCCAGCTGGGCATTTAACAGCATTTGCTGGGTTTGTTCTTTGGTAAAGGTAAGGGAATCCGGAAATTCCGGGGGCGCGACAGTTTCCACCAGACTGCCCAGTTCTTCTGCCCGAAGGCTTGCCCGTTGATAAATGTCCCGGGCTTGCTGGTAGGCCTGATGTTTTCCCAGCATTTCGGCAAGGGCAGCGGTGGTTTCTGCTATGGTTTTGCCTTGGGTAATCGCATTGATCTGCTGTTGCAGCGCATCTTTCCGCTGCTGAAGCTCCGTTTGCAGAGCCGCTTGGGCAGCGTTTCTGCGGTTGTAGCTGTCAGTGGCATCCTGATACTGCATCGCCATGGCGATCCAAAGGCTGCTGTCCACACCCTGATACCGGGTAAGGATGGCTTCTTTTGCTTTCCGGGTTTCTGCTTGCTTAGTAAAATACACAATCAGAAGTCCTGCTGCCACCACAAGCAACCCAATCCCAAAAGGCGAGGTCAGCATCAGCGCGCCGACAATGGCAAATAGACCAGCCAAAATCAGCCACAAAAGGGCAGAGGTCTTGTTCAGCTTATCGAAAGCGGCCTTATCCTGCTGGGCTTGCTGCGTTGCTTCCTGGGCAGAAAGACCGGCATAAATGGCCGGGGCGGCAGGTGCTTCTTCGGTCAAAGGAAGCACTTCTCCGGCAGATGCGGCTTGCTGCATCTGTAGCTGTTCCAGCTGCCGCAGATCATTCTGGATTTTTGCTTGCTCCGGCAGACCTGCACAAGCAGCCTCTGCCAGCTGTAATTGCTCCTTTGCCTGGTTGCAAGCCTCCTTTGCCTGCTGTACACGGGTGGCGGTCTCTTTGGATGCGGCATACTGCAGCGCTTGCATATGGTTATTCAGGGCAGAAATATCCGCTTTTACCTGCGCCTGCCGCTGCTCGATCTGCTGGGATTGAACCTTTAAATTCTCCAGTTGAGAAAGTTTGTTTTCCAATTCTGTCCGCTGCGCTTCTGCTTTGGGTAGTTCTCCAGTTTTGTTGTGGCGGCAGCGGTTTTTCAAGTCTTTTAGTTTTTGCATCAGATCGTCTGCTGCACCACTTTCGTCGCCGGTGGTGACCAAAGCGTTCAGCCGACGGCGCAGCGCTTCATCCTGGGTCACAGGCATATCGGTCATTTTCAGGAAACCTGCCCGGGTAAATACGCTCTTTTCCACACCCAAAAGCACTTGACCACAATTGTCTGCGGTCAGTTCCGGAACGGGAATACCAGACTCCGTTTCATAGGCCCGGAATTGCCCCATAGGCACGCGACCCTTGCTGCTGCGCTCAATGGTAATGGCCTTTTCGTTCCACAGAATATCCATTCGTCCGGACATTTCGCTTCCGGACCAGGGCTTGTACTGCTCCTTGACCGCAAAGGTATCCTTGGTGGTTCGCTCCTTGGTGTCCACACCGTAGAGCATTGCGATCAAAAAGGCGCACCAGGTACTCTTGCCCCATTCATTGGGCGCGTGAATAACATTCAGTTCCGGGTCAAAGGTCAGGGTTTGACCCAAAAGCTTACCGAAGGTGGCGGTCATTGAGAGAATTTTCACGGCAACACCACCTCCTGTCCGGCTAAAAGGGTGCGGGAGATCTGGGCGGACAGGGAAGCCAATTCATTGCCCTGCTGCACCTGTTCTTTCAGCAGCTTAAAATACATACCCTCTAAAGTGTCATCGTTTTCACTGCCCCAAATGTCCAGGGGCGGTGTCGTGTTGTCCCGCAGAATCAGATTGGGAAAGCGTGCATAGTCTTGCTGCAAGCGTTCCAAGTCCAAAGGCTCACTGGGGCCGACGAGGGTGATGCGGTAGTAATTCTCATTGCCAACTGCCGGCAAAACGCTGTCCAAGCCCTTGATAGCCGGTACATCCAAGTCATAAAACCGGGGGGTATCCAAGGGAATAAACTCTGCGCTTGTAACATCGTCAACAGTTACCAGCAGCACGCCTTTTTCTCCGGTTTCGTCATAGCCGTGACCCATAGGACAGCCGGGCCAGGCGCACAAGGTCTTTCCGGCCCGGAATTGGTCGCCTTTGTGAATGTGACCCAGAGCCAGATAGTCAAAGCCGGAATTTTTAACCTGCGCTTTTGTGATGGGATTATAGGAGGAGGAAACCTGGGTAGGGTCGCCGTGGAAAATACCAACGGCATAGGCTTCTTCCTGCTGTACCGTAAAATCTGCCAGCAGACCGGGGCAGTCCATAGCGGTAAACCCTGCGCCATATACCCGGCAGTTCAGATGGGGGAGCGCCACAGATTCTATGTTAGGATGTGTGAAAATATGCACATTTTCCGGAAAACGTTCTGTCAGCCACGGGCTGTTAGTCCCCACAAAATCGTGGTTGCCCGGGGTAATAAACACCGGAATTTGCACCTGCTCCAAAGCAGTCTTCAACTGCTGCAAGGTGTCCAGCGCATAAGCTCCGTCAAACAGGTCACCGGACAGAAGCAGAAGATCACAATTGTTTTCTTTGCACACAGCAGCGATCTTTTGGGGTACAGAAGAAAGCGCCCGGCGCAGCCGTTCCCGCTGGAGGGCATCGGTAATGCCAATGGGGGCATCCAAGTGCCAGTCGGCACTGTGTAAAATCTTAATCATCGCAAACGACCCTTTCTGTGTGCTTGCACAAGCCGGTGGCAGTGTCAATGGTGAAAAGCACAGCTTCCAGCTTGGTGGGGCCATCGGCCCAGCGGTAACGTTCTGTTAAGTCACCACGGAATTTGGCGATGGACAGCTCAGGACGAATACCCAAAACCGAATGTTTCGGTCCGGTCATACCCAAGTCTGTCACATAGCCGGTGCCTTTAGGAAGCACCTGGTTATCTGCTGTGGGCACGTGGGTGTGGGTACCCCACAGGGCAGAAATGCGACCGTCCAGCATATAGCCCATCGCCAACTTTTCGGAGGTGGCTTCTGCGTGAAGCTCCACAAAAATCAGCTTGGTATCTACCTGGGACAGGATCTTTTCCACAGCCAGGAACGGATTGTCCGGATTGTAGTCCATATTACACCTGCCTTGCAGGTCGATGACAGCCACATCACCGGCCTTACTGTCGTAAATACCCCAGCCCCGTCCGGGCGCTTGGGGTGCGTAGTTGGCAGGCCGCAAAATCCGGGAATTATCTTCCATATAATCTACCAGTTCCCGGCGGCCAAAGGTGTGATTTCCCATGGTGATCACATCTGCGCCGGCATCAAAAATATCCTCTGCCTGCTGGGGGGTCATTCCCACCACAGAAGCATTTTCTCCGTTGACGATGACGAAATCCGCCCCGGTCTGCCGCTTGCAGTACCGCAGGCTGCGGCAGATCCGATCCATACCGGGATTGCCTACCACATCGCCTACAGCCAAAACCTTAAACTCCATAATACACCTCAATTTTACATATATAGAATTATTATATACCAAAAAATACACCAATGCAAGGCTCATAAAAGTTGACATTTGGTCGAAAATTGCGTACAATAGGTTCTTGCTGTGAAAGAAGGAATGTTTGCATGAAAAGAACAGTGAAAATTGTAATATGGAGCATAGTTTCTGTGCTGCTGGTTATGGCGGCTTTGGTTACTTGCGCAGTGGCCTTGGAGCCCAGCCCGGTGATTGATAAGGTATCTGTAGAGCTGGGCAGCCAGGTAATTCCCTTGGATCAGTTTGTCAAGGAGGGAAAAGAAGCCAGATTGGTGACGGATATTTCCGGAATCTCCCTGGATCAGTTGGGGGAGCATACCCTGGAATTTTCCTATAAGCGGAAAACCTATGCCGCTATCCTGAAAGTTGTGGATACCATCGCCCCTGTGGCAACACCCGTGGCCCATACCATTTATAATGACGAGACCTTGACCCCGGAAGATTTTGTAACCGATATTCAGGATAAGACCCAAACCAGGATCGCCTTTGATAAAACCCCGGACTTTACAAAGGTAGGTCAGCAGAATGTGGTCATTCGCCTGACCGACACCTCCGGCAATGTTGGCTTGGTCACGGCGGAACTGACCGTGGTGGCCGATACTACAGCGCCGGTGTTCTCCCCAATGGAAAAGCTGGTTGTCAATATCGGTCAATCCGTTTCCTATCGTAAGGACATCACCGCTACTGACGACCGGGACGGAAACCTGAATTTTACCATCGATGCCAGCGCCGTCAACCTGGAAGCGGAAGGCACGTATGTTATTGTGTATGAAGCTGCCGACAAAAGCGGCAATGTGACCCGGGTGGAACGGGAGATCTTCGTCAGCGAAAAGCTGGTGGTCAATGCAGAGCTGGTAGACGAAATGGCACAGGGGATTTTGGACAAGATCATAAAAGACGATATGTCTGATCACGATAAGATCTTCGCTGTGTTTATGTACATCCGGAAAAATGTGGCTTACAGCAGCTCCAAAGAAACGGAGATCCTCAGCGCAGCGTATAAGGCTATGAAATACAAAAAAGGCGACTGCTACAATTATTTTGCCATTGCCAAGGTGCTGCTGGATAAGCTGGGAATCGACAATTTGCCGGTGGAACGCTACCAGGGAAGATCCTCCCATTTCTGGCTGCTGGTCAATATCGGTAC
>JAZQWQ010000155.1:0-12743 GCA_045632385.1 Faecousia sp. | reverse complement strand
ACCAACATAATATCTCCCTTTGCCAAACGATAATCTGCCGCAGGCGAAACAGTAATATTGCCATCTCGCTTTACAGACAAAATATTGACACCCAGCTTTGCCCGGACATTGAGTTCAATCAGGCTCTTGTTTTCCCAGGCGGCAGGAACGGGGACTTCAATAATGCCGTAATCTGAAGAAAGTTCGATGTAATCCAGCACGTTGGTACTGGCCAGGCTCTTGGCCAGACGATCCGCATTTTCCTGCTCCGGAATGACCACCCGATCCGCACCCAGCTTTTGCAGCACATTCCGGTGGGTCTCGTCGTGGGCCTTGCAAATCACCTTGGGTACACCCAGTTCTTTCAGGTTCAAGGTTGCCAAAACCGAGTCGGACAGACTGTCACCGATGGCCACCACAGCGCAATCAAAATCCTGCACACCCAAAGAACGCAGAACTTCCTTATCCCGGGCATCGGCAATTACCGCCTGGGTGACGATATCGCCCACCTGCTGCACCAAATCTGCAGAGGTGTCTATCGCCAGGACTTCACAGCCCTGCTGGCTGAGCTTCTTCGCAACTTGCATGCCGAAACGGCCTAGACCGATCACAACAAATGACTTCATATTTCCCTCCTTGTGTATTAGCCAATCAAAACATTGGTATCTGCATAGCGGAAACGCTCCTCTGCCCGGTCACCCATCATAAAGCCCAGGCTAAGGGTGAGAATTCCCACACGTCCAAAGTACATAAAAATGATGATCATAATCTGCGCAGGAACGCTTAACAGCGGCGTTACCCCAGCAGTCAAGCCTACGGTTGCCAGTGCAGATGCGGTTTCATACAACGCATCTGTAAAGCCCACAGGCGATGTTACTGTGATAAAAACAGCACCTACAAACGCAAGTCCTAAAACAAGGGCAGTCAAAGTTGCTGCATCCAGCACCTTACCCAAGGGGATAGTTCTGTGAAATACCGTAACGGTACTTCTGCCCCGGGCCCGGGAAACAACAAACAGCACCAGCACAAGAACTGTTACCATTTTGATGCCACCGGCCGTAGAACCGGAAGCGCCACCGATCAGCATCAAAAGAACACTCAAGGCTTTGCTGCCATCTGTCATTGCAGCCTGGTCAATTGCCGCAAAGCCGGCTGTACGGGTGGTTACCGATTGAAAACATGCGTTCAGGAGCTTCTGTCCGATGGGCATCCCGCCCAAAGTCTGGGGATTGTTCCACTCCAAAGCGCCAAAAAGCACAGCGCCGGTCAAAATCAGCACACCGGACATAATCAGCACCAGCTTTGTATAAACCTGAAACTTCCGGAAGCTATGGCGCAGCGCAATTTCCTGCCAAACGAAGAAGCCTAAACCTCCAACCACGATCAGCACCATCAGGGTGATCAGCACCACCGGGTCGTTGGAAAAATACATTAAGCCTGTGCAACCGGAAACATTGCCCAAAATATCAAAGCCTGCGTTACAGAAGGCTGAGATTGCGTGAAATACGCCCCATTTTGCCGCCTGCATCCAACCATAGTCCGGCAAGAACCGAACAAACAGCACCAGTGCGCCGGTGGTCTGAATGATCAGGCTTCCCAAAAGTACCCATTTCTGGATACTGACCACATCTGCCATTTCCTCTACGCTCAGCGCCTGGGCAATCACCAGTTTTTGCCGCAAGCCGATCTTTCGTCGCAGCATAAAGATCACCAACGAGGCAATAGACATAAAGCCCAAACCGCCAATTTCGATCAGGGTGATGATCACTGCTTGGCCAAAGCCACTCCACAGTGTCCAGGTGTCTCCTAAAATAAGCCCCGTCACACAGGTAGCAGAGGTGGCTGTAAATAAGGACGTGCCAAAGCCCAAAGATTGTCCACTCCGGGAAGCCACAGGCAGACACAGGGCAATTGCACCTATCAAAATCACAAGGGCAAAACTTATGGCAATTACCTGAGTAGGCAATAGCTTTTTTCTGGTTTTTCCTCGCATAAAATCACATCCGTTTTTGGTCGATACATTATATTATACAAAATAAGCCCATTTATTGCAAGTGTCAATAAAAAACTGCGGTTCAGTGAAGAACCGCAGTTTCCTTAGAATCCTAAAAAACCTACAACAATTCCCAGCGCAGCAGACAAGCAAATAATCAGAATTGGATGCACTTTCTTGAATGCCAGGAGCAGCATCACACCAAAAATCGCAGCATAGATATAAAAGCTGATACCGGTAAAAACGCTCGAAGAAATGCCCATAGGGAAAAATACCGTCATCAAAACGCCCAATACTGCATTGCCAATCAGTCCCACAACAGCCGGTTTCAGGCCGGACATACAGCCCTTGACCACCCGGCTTTCCTTAAACTTATCGTAGCATTTGGCAACGATCAATATAATGATGAAGCTGGGCAGAATTACTCCCAAAGTAGCACAGAATGATCCAAAAATGCCGCCCATTTCCGAGCCAACATAGGTCGCCATATTTACTGCAAAAGGACCGGGGGTAGACTCGCTGACCGCCACAAAGTCCACCATGCTCTGCTGGGAGATCACGTCACCCCAGCGAAGACCCACCTGCTCCTGGATCAGGGGCAACATGGCATAGCCGCCGCCAAAGGTAAAGGCGCCGATCATAAAAAAGGTGTAGAAAAGTTCCAAATAAATCATTTTTCTACCTCCTTTTTCGCTAGCAAAGATGTCACCAGGCCAAAAACTGCGCAGCCAACGATCACATACAGCACATTTACTTTCAAGAAAGCTGTCAGCACAAATGCGCTAGCCATCACCACATAAGAAGCCCAGTTTTTCGGCGCTTTTTGATACATAGACCACAGCGCCTTAAACAGCAGCGCCAGCACACCTGCCCGGATTCCATTGAAAGCGTACTGGACAGCTTTCAATTGCTGAAACTGGCGCAGAACAAAGGAAATTGCCAAAATAATCACAAAGCTGGGCAGCACCACACCCAAGGTCGCCGCAAATGCGCCCCAAAAGCCGGCTGTCCGATACCCCACAAAGGTTGCGGAGTTAATGGCAATAGGACCGGGCGTGGATTCTGCAATGGCAATAATCTCCAAAATATCCTCATCGGTAATCCAGCCTTGCTTTTCCACGGTTTCCTTTTGAATCAGCGGGATCATCGCATAGCCGCCGCCAAAGGTAAAGCCGCCGATCTTAAAAAAGGTGCAAAATAATTTCCAAACTCTTTTTAATTTCATACCTAAATCCTTTCCGGATTTTTGCTTGTAAAGCAACCCGGCAGTAAAAACTGCCGGGTGTTATCCTTGTTCCGGTCTTTACTTGCTGTTCAAATAAGCCTTACGGCCGGTTTCATACAGGTTGTTGCCCTGGCTGTCAATAATGACAACCACAGGGAAATCTTCTACTTCCAGACGACGGATGGCCTCTGCGCCCAGATCATCATAGGCAATGACTTCTGCTTTTTTGATACACTTACTCAGCAATGCGCCGCAGCCGCCAATTGCGCCAAAGTACACTGCGCCGTGTTCCTTCATAGCTGCGATCACGTCATCATTGCGCTTGCCCTTGCCGATCATACCGGTCTGACCCTGGGCGATCATTGTGGGGCTGTAAGCATCCATACGGTAAGAAGTGGTGGGACCGGCAGAGCCGATGGCCTCACCGGGACGGGCAGGAGTCGGGCCTACGAAATAGATAATGCTGTCCTTTACGTCCAGGGGCAGTTCCTTGCCCTGCTCTACCAGCTCACACAGACGCTTATGGGCAGCGTCACGGGCGGTGTAGATCACGCCGGAGATCAAGCAGCTGTCACCGGACTTCAGTTTCCGGGCATCCTCCCGGGTCAAGGGGGTTTTGATAGAAATAGGCATCTTACAGCACCTCCGTCTTATGTCTGGTCACGTGGCAGTTGATATTGACCGCAATGGGAAGACCTGCGATGTGGGTAGGACATTTTTCAATGTTGACACACAAAGCTGTGGTCATGCCGCCAAAGCCCTGAGGACCAATGCCAAGCTGGTTGACTTTCTCCAGCATTTCGATCTCCAGATCTGCCCAGAAAGGCTCCGGATTGCGCTCATCGCTTGACCGCATCAGCGCTTTCTTTGCCATCAGCGCAGCCTTGTCAAAAGTACCGCCTACACCAACGCCTACCACAATGGGGGGACAGGGATTGGGACCGGCATCTTCCACCACCTTCAGGATGAAATCCTTCACACCCTGCAAGCCATCAGAAGGCTTCAGCATCTTGATCTGGCTCATATTCTCACTACCGAAGCCCTTGGGCGCTACGGTAATTTCCACCTTATCGCCGGGAACGATGTCATAGTAGATCATAGCCGGGGTATTGTCGCCGGTGTTGACTCTATCCAGGGGGTCACGAACAACACTCTTGCGCAAAAAGCCCTCAGTGTAACCCTGGCGGACACCTTCGTGGATGGCTTCCGTCAAATCACCATCAATATGTACTTCCTGACCGACAGTGACAAACACACAGGCCATACCGGTGTCCTGGCAGATGGGGCGAGCCGTCTCGTCCGCGATCTGGTAGTTTTCAATAATACGCTCCAAAATTTCCCGAGCCTGGGGCCAGGGTTCCGCATCATAGCAGCCCTGAATACGATCCTTCATATCCTGGGGCAGGAAGCAGTTTGCCTCAACACACAAGCGCTTAACCGTTTCGATAATCTTTTGTGCAGAAATCTCTCGCAACATACTCATCTCCTTCGAAAATTTGCCTTTATATTGTAGCTTATTTGGCTAAGTTTTGCAACAGCTTTTTCTACTTAGCATTTCCCCTTCGCTTTTCCCCGAAAGTTGTGCAACTTGCATAACTTTATCGACATATTTTTTACGCGCTTCATACTTTTTTAATAAATTATTTATTGTATTTTCCATTTATTCCGTTATAATATAGGTAACAACAGGAAACCTGTTATTCTTTTTCATTTTCTAACCTCTCTCTTTTCATGGGAAAACCCGGTATCGTCTGGTCAACGATACCGGGTTTTTCCATAGTGCAAGAGAAACGCAAATCGTGAAAATATAAACAATCATTATTATGGGTTTTGTTTGTCTTTTCGCCCCTCTTGCCCTATGGTGATCAAACGCAAATCGTGAAAATATACGCAAAAAAAGGAAGGCAGATGCCTTCCTTTTTGCATTAGTAGTTTTCTGCGTGGATCTCGAAGTAGCTCTGGGGGTGTGCGCAAGTGGGGCACAGCTCGGGAGCTTCAGTACCAACGACCAGGTGACCGCAGTTGCGGCATTCCCAGATCTGGACGCCAGCCTTCTTGAACACTTCCAAAGTTTCCACATTCTGCAACAGCTTGCGATAGCGCTCTTCGTGGTGTTTCTCAATTTCTGCAACCAAACGGAATTTTGCAGCCAATTCGGTGAAGCCTTCCTCCTCGGCAGTCTTTGCAAAGCCGGCATACATGTCGGTCCACTCGTAGTTCTCGCCCTCAGCAGCGTGCAGCAGATTTTCAGCGGTATCGCCAATGCCGTTTAATTCCTTGAACCACAGTTTTGCGTGTTCCTTCTCGTTATCAGCCGTCTTCAGAAACAGGGCTGCGATCTGCTCGTAGCCTTCCTTCTTTGCCTTGGATGCAAAATAAGTGTACTTGTTTCTTGCCTCGGACTCACCGGAAAAAGCAGCCATCAGGTTCTTTTCCGTCTGGGTGCCTGCATATTTGTTTGCCATAGTATATTCCTCCTTGTTTTGTCTTTATTTTATTATAACACATTTTTACGATTTGAAAAGACCTAATTTAGTAATGCCACACCAAAGTTCAAATATGCTGCAAACGTAACCCACAGCAGATACGGAATCAACAAATTTCCTGCGATTTCGTCCACTTTCGCAAATTCCCGCCAAGTGATAAATATCAGCACCCACAACGCAATCAGCACAAAAAGCGCAGCCCAATACCACTGCAGGCCAAAGAAGATCAGCGGCCACACAAAATTCACCGCCAACTGTGCGCCGTAATATGCCAATGGCTTTTTTACCGCACTTCCGGAAATAAGCACTCGGTAAGAGGCATAGCCCATCAACAGATACAAAATACTCCACACCACCGGAAACAGCCATCCCGGAGGTGACAAAGGCGGTTGATTAAAGTTTGCATATTCCCCCATTCCGCCGCCGGTCAGCAGGGCTGCCAAACCGCCAACAGCCACGGGTATCGCTAAGCAGATCAGCAATTTTTTCCAATCCCATTTCATAAAAAATCCCTCCCGGCAACATTTTACGCACCGGGAGGAAAACTTATCCCATTTTCTTTAACAATTGTTCCTTGGTATGAAAACCAACGATCTGCTGGACCAGTTGTCCGTTCTCAAATACCAGTATGGTCGGGATACTGGTCACACCATAAGCGATGGCCAATTCTGTTGCCTCATCCACGTCCACCTTGCAAACCGTCAGGTGTTCGTTTTCCTCTGCCAACGCTTCAATCTCCGGAGCGATCTTTTGGCAAGGACCGCACCAGGTTGCCCAAAAATCCACAAGTACCTTTCCTTGGGCTTGCAGCACAATTTCCTGAAAATTTTCCTTATTCACATGCAAAACAGACATATTGCAACCTCCTTTGTGTTATGCTATCATTATACCTATAAACAGGAAAAAGGCAAGGTAAAAATATGGCACATTGTAACGGAAATTGCGGCAGCTGTAGCGGCTGCGGCAAGTCGCTGGAGCTTACCCGGGAGGAGATTTCCCTTTTGCAGACGTTAGGACAAATTCCCTTTCTGCCGGTAGCACGGAAACGAGAAGATATGATCCCCGTGTATCTGGAAGATACGGAAATATCCCAGGAACAATACAGCCTTGTTTTGCAGGTTTTGGAGAAAAAAGGGCTGATTTCTTTAGATTACGACAAGCCATTGACCGGTGCGGATATGTCCGCCTATGCCGGCTACCCTGTCTGGGGCAGTATGGCTTTGACCGCCCGCGGACAAACCGTGTTGGAACTATTGGAAACCCAAGGCATTGGAGAAGATGTATGATAAAGGTTACGGAATTTAATGACCCCCGGCTGGACGTATATGCCCGGCTGACAGAAGCGCAATTGGCGCAGGTACCCGGCCCCGGGCAAGGGCTTTTCATTGCTGAAAGCCCCAAGGTCATCGGTCGGGCTTTGGATGCCGGCTGCAAGCCGGTGTCTATCCTGATCGAAGAAAGTAATTTTAACGAAGAAACGGAAGCGATCATTGCCCGGTGCGGCGACATTCCCGTGTATACCGGCGAGAATAAGGTGTTGGCGCAATTGACCGGCTACAAGCTGACCCGGGGTCTTCTTTGCGCAATGGAGCGCCCGGCCCTTGCCTGCCCGGAGCAGATCATTTCCTCTATGCGCCGGATCGCTGTGCTGGAAGACGTGGTCAATCCTACCAATTTAGGTGCGATCTTTCGCAGCGCCGCTGCTTTGGGAATGGATGCAATTTTGCTCACCCCCGGCTGCAGCGACCCTCTGTATCGGCGATCTGCCAGAGTGAGTATGGGAACAGTGTTCCAGGTGCCTTGGGCCTTTTGGGACAAGCCGGTAGGGTACTTACGGGAATTGGGCTTCAAAACCGCTGCAATGGCGCTGAAGGACGACACCATTTCCATTGATGATGCGCGGTTACAGAACGAACCGAAGCTGGCCATCTTGCTGGGCACTGAGGGAGAGGGTCTGACCGACGCTGCCATCGCCCAATGTGACTATACCGTGAAAATCCCCATGTATCACGGTGTGGACAGCTTAAATGTGGCTGCCGCCAGTGCCGTGGCTTTCTGGGAACTGCGCGCCAGATGAGGGTTGGATCTTCACGTGCCATAACCCTGCAGTAAGCTTGCTGAAGGCTTTTTCCACCTGGATCATAGGCAGATTTTTCTGTGTGGATAAAACACGGAATTTTCCGCCTACCTCCCATACGTTATGTTCCGTGTCGAAAAAGCCATTTTTTCCATAAAATGCAAAGCGCATTTTCCGCTGTGCGTAGTTATCGGCCGCAGGATCCAACGGCTCGATATTCAACCCCAAAGTCCCATATTCTGTCTGCAAATCCGCCAGAATTCGGGATCCATAACCTTGCCCACGCAAGGTTTCTTCCACCGCAAAGAAAAATATGTAGCAAAGATTTTCCACTGTTGCAAAAATCGTAAAGCCACAGAGCAGATTTTCGTCTATAAAGGCGGTAAAATGCAGATCTTTTCGTTTGGTATTCCAATACAAAACAGGCCAGGGAATCTGTTCCTCTTTGGGGAAAGCGGAAAGATACAGTTTTTTCACTTGACGAGCCACCTGGCGATCAGAATGAATATCTACTTTTTTTAGCATATCAAATTTCCTTATATAGTTATAATGCCCTATTATAAAATATCCCTGAAAGGAACACAAGATGAAAGAATACGAAATTGTACTTACTTATCTCAACGGCTGTGCCGGTGCGGCCTACCCACAGACCAGCTTTGAAGAAGCAGAACTGGCTAGTCCTGACGACTACATAAAAGAAAAACACGGCAAGGACTTTGACCGGTTTGAAAAGGAACTTACCGAAGATGGTCACATCCTTTACACCTTTGACAACGGCACTGTACGATATATTTACGAATTTACCGAGATTTAGCTTTTCTTTGGCGACAAATTATGCTATACTATGACTAATTTGGAGGTGATCCGGTGAACCCTTTGATCAAGTGGCCCGGTGGTAAATCCCGGGAAATCGCAATTATAAAAGACTATATTCCGCCCCACAAGCGATATGTGGAGCCTTTCTTTGGCGGTGGCGCTTTGTATTTTGATATAGAGCCGGAAAAGGCTGCCATTAACGATATTTCCGCAGACCTGATGCTCTTTTACAAGCTGATTAAAAATCAGGATGCCCAATTGCAGCAGCTTTTGCTGTGCTATCACAACAGCTTCCGGCAGCTGATGGATATTTGCCGCAAGGAAAGCCTGGAGATGATGCACCTGTTTTTTCGGCTGAAAGACGGCTCTTTGGCAGAGGATAAGCTCGCCAATACCCTGTGGGATTTCGTGGGCAAGATCACAGAAAAACTCCAGGCAGACTTTTGGCAGCTGCTTGTTTTGGACCAGGCCGAATTTAACCGGCAGGTACATAAAATGGTGCTGGACAAGTTCCAGCGCACCGTGACAAATTACAACAAGAAGCCCTTCTCCACAGAAGATCTTTGCGAGAATTTTGTCACCGGCTTTACCAGTGGCTACTATATGTATTTCCGCAAGGTGTTTAATGATATTGCTCTGGAGCGTGTGGAAATTCCCTCTGCACCTTACCAGGCTGCCAATTTCTACTTTATCCGGGAATACTGCTACGGCTCTATGTTCCGGTATAATGCTTCCGGAGAATTCAACATTCCCTACGGTGGTATGTCCTATAATAAGAAAGATCTGCAAAGTAAGATCGACCATATGTTCCAGCCGGCTATGGCGCAGCTTTTCTCCGGCACGGATATGCACTGTCAGGATTTTGAGGAATTCTTTGCCGAGCTGCAGCTGACAGAAGACGATTTTCTGTTCCTGGATCCGCCCTACGACACAGACTTTTCTGACTACGAGGGCAAGGACTTTACCAAGTATGACCAGGAGCGTTTGGCCAATGCCTTGAAAAAGACAAAGGCCAAATTCCTGCTAATCATCAAAAACACGGAATTTATTTGGAATCTTTACAAGGATTTCAACATTCTCTCTTTTGATAAGCAGTATACGTATAATGTCCGCAGCCGTAACGACCGGGATGCAGAACACTTAATTATTATGAATTACTAACAAATACGTTGGGCGGTCAAATTGACCGCCCAACGTATTTATTATAGCATAGGCCATAACGGATTGTCAATTTCTTTTTCGTTGTTTTGCACAATTTCTGCATTTTGTATAATTGTTTGTTGTATAGTTTGTACAATCTGCCATCTTGTAATCTGCCTTTTCTTGTGTTATATTATAGACACAAAGAGGTGATACCGATGTACAACTAGCAAAGCAGTTCACAACTTAACAAATCCGGATCCTAAGCAAGCAGTTCCCGGACGTAGATGGGAAAGTCAAAAAATTATCCTCGCATTTTGAATATAAAATTTTTCGTGTGTAACATTTGGAACTGTAAGTAAGATCCGATTTAAACGCCTGAACTGCAAGACAAGCCTTTATGAACAATCCTAACCACACATAAGCACATCCCGCTGATGGGAATATCGGTTGAAATTCGTGATTGGAAAGCTTGGAATGGATGCATAAAGGATATGTCACAATCTGTAGAAAGAGAGGTTAACCAAGGATGTTAGATACTAAGAGCGAACAGAAATGACCCTTGACTGAAAAAAGCCAAAAAACGGCGCAGTCAAGGGTCATTTCTTTTTTATATTGCCCTTCTCCCCTTTTTGTGATAAACTGTCACAGAGAGGGTGATTTTTTATGCTATTGGAACAAGGCCGTCCCGCTGATTGCGCTGATCGGCTGGCAAAAGAAGTGCGTGTGTATGACTTTCTGGAGCAATTAGGTGTCACCTATGGTCGTGTAGATCACGAGGCCGCAATGACTATGGAAGCCTGTGCGGAAGTTGACAAAGCAATGGGCACCGCTATGTGCAAGAACTTATTTTTGTGCAACCGGCAATGCACAGCCTTTTATCTTTTGATGCTGCCCGGGGATAAAATCTTCAAAACCAAAGAGCTGTCAAGCCAAATTGGTTCTTCCCGACTCTCCTTTGGCAGCGGAGAATATATGGAAGCGCTTTTGGATATCACCCCCGGCTCGCTGAGCGTGTTGGGGCTGATGAACGACAAGGAAAACAAAGTGCAGCTGCTGATCGATGAGGATCTGCTAAGCGCAGAATTTATTGGCTGCCATCCTTGCATCAACACCTCCAGCCTGAAGCTGAACACCAAAGATCTACTGGAAACAATCATCCCGGCCACAGGACACAGTATGCGTACTGTTTGTCTGAAAGGCGAAGAATAATATAAGAGGTATTTTTATGAAACACAGTGAATATGCAGCAGAATTGTTTGTAAAGGGCTACAACTGCGCACAGGCGGTTGCAGTAGCCTTTTCCGATGTAACCGGCTTGGACGAAAAGCTTAGCGCAAAGATGGCCTCCTCCTTTGGAGGCGGTATGGGCCGTATGCGGGAAGTTTGCGGTGCGGTCAGTGGTATGCTGATGGTTGCCGGTTTATTATATGGCTACGACGAGCCGCTGGAGGGTGGTCCTATGGAGCACTACAGCCGTGTGCAGGAGTTGGCTGGAAAATTCCGGGAAGAGATCGGATCCATTGTTTGCCGGGATATTCTCAAAAATCCTCCCTCTGATCCCAAGCCTACACCCAGAACCGCTGCCTTTTACAAGGAGCGCCCCTGCGTCCATATGGTAGTGCTGGCTTCTGAAATTATGGATCAGTATATTGCAGAACACCCCATTGAAAAATAAACCCATCGTGTGTGAGGCAAGGTATGAACTTGAATTTTGGTAAATTCACAGCTGTCTTGCGGTGGGGAATTTTGACAGTTGCGGTGGTTTTTGTAATTTTGGGATGCCTCTGGGGGGGCGCCCGGGATGTTTTGACGAAAGCCATCAACATCTGCTCCGAGTGCATTGGATTGGGGTGATGGCATGGAAAAAATCAAAAAATTTCTTCCATCCAAGCGGAAGCTGATGCAGCTTTATTGGGGTCTACTGCTCAATGCAAACCTGAAGGGCTTTCTTAGCGGCAGCCTTTACCAAGGCAACAGCAAATTGGTATGCACCCCGGGACTTAACTGCTATTCCTGTCCCGGCGCTGTCAGCGCCTGTCCCTTAGGCGCTTTACAGGGCAGCTTTCATGCAGGACACAGCACCCTTTATTACGTAGGCGGCATTTTGCTGCTTTACGGCATCTTATTTGGGCGGCTTATCTGTGGCTGGCTTTGTCCCTTTGGGCTGATACAGGAACTGCTATATAAGATAAAGACACCCAAACTAAAAAAAAGCCCGGTAACACGGATGCTCTCCTTTTGCAAATATGCTTTGCTGGTTGTATTTGTAGTGCTTATCCCCTTAGCCTACGCTTTCCGGGATGTGCCGCTGCCGGCCTTTTGCAAATACATTTGCCCGGCAGGCACGTTAGAGGGCGGTCTGGTTCTGCTCAGTAACGCAGCAAATAAAAGCTATCTATCCTTGCTTGGGCCGCTGTTTACCTGGAAATTTTTGCTGACGATCAGCATTATATTAGGCTGCGTGTTTATCTTCCGGCTGTTCTGCCGGTTTCTTTGTCCCCTTGGCGCACTCTATGGGCTATTCAACAAGCTTTCCTTCTTTGGAATTAAAGTAGAAGCGCACAAGTGTGTCGATTGTGGATTATGTGAAGCCAAGTGTCTGATGGATGTCCACCGCCCCGGAGATATGGAATGTATCAGCTGTGGCGAATGTATGAACGCTTGTCCCACCCAGGCGATCGTATGGAAAGGACCTGAGGTCATCCAAAAAGTGAAACACAATCGAATTTCAAGAGCCATTTGCGGTGTTTTGCTGGTGGCTATTTTGATTGGTGCGATTGGCTACTGTTGGACAAATTCCGCCACAGAACATTCCCTTGAGGTAGGCTACAGCTACGATCTATCCATTATCAACGAAACCGGACTGACGGGAACGACGATCGATCCTGCCAAAACCGACAAGCTTACCATAATAAACTTCTGGGGAACATGGTGTACACCTTGCATTGACGAGCTCCCCTACTTTGACCAAATTGCGACAGACTATCCGGAAGACCTACAGGTCATCGCAGTACACACGGATAT
>JAZQWQ010000154.1:0-3676 GCA_045632385.1 Faecousia sp. | reverse complement strand
TGGCTTAAATTCGATCTTAATCGAAACTTAAACAATTCATATCAATTGTCCAAGGTGTTTGTTCGTCTTTGCGTTATTCAATTTACAAGGTACAGTCTTTGCTCGCCCACAAAAGTGGGTAGCTTGTTAAGTCTATCACAGTTTCATAGCCTTGTCAAGAACTTTTTTCACTTTTCTCAACATTTTTCTTTCCGCTGTGGCAGTATTTTGCGCCCCCTGCCGGAAGCGCTCGCTTATATTACCAAACACATTACCAATTGTCAAGCGTTTTTTCATTGTTTTTCTAAAAATTTTCCCATTTTTTTAGTTTCGGCAAATTCTTCTCTTCGGAAAGGTATTTAGCTGCCATATCTATCCCCTCGCCTACTTCCCAATAACTTACTTTTACCCCTGGTTTCAGGTATCCCCTAAGCGCATCTACATAGTTTTCTGCGTCCTTGGATATAAGCAAATATTCCGCCGTATCCAAATAGATGACCCCGGGTGTATTTTGTTCCAGATTTGCAACAGCCTCTGTCACAGATGATCCACGCCCTATATTATTCGTATCTGTCTGCAGCACCACAGCCCCGGGTTCTGTGTAGATCGCTACCGTTTGCACCGGCTGTAGATTGGCAATGTCCAACCGTTTTACCGGCGCCATGACAAGCAGTCCCAGAATAATCACGTATATCACTTTTCTCATTTTTGCTTTCTCCTGTCTTTTGGGTTCAGCTTTCCCTCACGAAACTTATCGCTTGCCAGTTTCTTGCGCAGGAAAGAGCCGGTAAGGGACAAATATCCAATTCCCAAGCACTCCAATCCGGACAGGTGTACCAGCAGTATGAGCGCACCGGCCGCTACACCGTATAAGCCGGATACAGAAGCCAGACAAGCGATGAAAAAGCGCCATACACGCACCGCATTAGCCAAATCGCGGTTTGGCAGCACAAACCCACAAACACCTGCAATAGAAACCATAATCAGAGCAACCGGAGAAATCAGTCCTGCTTCCACTGCTGCTGTGCCGACCACGATACCGCCCACCACAGAAACAGACTGGCCAATAGCTTGGGGCAAATGGATGCCGGATTCCTGCAGCAGTTCAAAAGCGATCAATAGGCCCAGCACCTCTGCTGTGGTACAAAAAGGGACAGATTGTTTACTCTCGATAACCGAACGCAAAAGCGGCAGTGGAATCATTGCCTGGTGAAAGGTAGCCAAGGCAATATAAATTGCCGGGAGGAGCAAGCTGATCAGCAAAGAAAAATAGCGCAGGATTCGAACTGCCGATGCCCCAATATAATCTCGTCCCCGGTCTTCCGGACTTTCCATCAAATACATAAGATCAGCCGGCGCCAAATATCCCAGCGGGAGTCCATCCACCAGCAGCCCTACACGGCCATCTAAAATGCCCTGGCAAAAGCGGTCAGATCGTTCCGTATATTGCAGTAGCGGAAAAGCGGTGGTTCGGGAGCCTGTTACATATTCCTCCACCGAAGACGGTGAGATCATACCATCAATATCAATTTCCTGTAACCGGCTTTTCATTTTCTCAACCAGTTCCGGGTTTGTGATCCCCTCCAGCCAAACCACACTCACATTGGTCAGCGACCGTCTTCCCACTTGCGTTTCATACAGGCGTAAGTCCGGACTTCGCAAATGGCGGCGAATATAACTTGTGTTGGAACGGATGGTCTCCACGAAAGCATCCTTTGCGCCTTTTACTGTGTTTTCCACTTCCGGCGCAGAGGGACCACGCTTATCCGGTGTTTTTACCTCAAAAGCAATTGCGCCAACATTTGGAAACAGCACAACGCAAAAGCCGTTGACCAGTTTCTTCGCCACATCATCCAAATCTTCACAAGGTGATGCCACTACATTGTAGATCATCCCCTCCATAGCCCGTGTGTACAGCTGTTCCATCGTATCTGCAGAAAGCTGCTGCATAATTGGCTTAATGATATAATCCGATATGTTACCGGCAGACACCAAACCATCTATGGCATAGGCATATAAAATATGCTCTCCACAACGCAGCTGTCGGCGAATAAAATCTCCTGCATCCCGAAAAATTCGGCTGATGGCATAATCCGTCATTTTCCCTCACCTCCAAAATATTGTAACCGGCGGTAAGAATTGTTATGCAGTTTTATTTGCTTTTTCTATATTATAATGATATAATGTTGCAAATTGTTTGAAGGAGTATGGTTATGTCCCACGTGATCGCCGCCGTTTCTACTGGAACACAAATCAGCGCTATCGGTATTTTGCGTCTGTCCGGTGATGGCGCTGCCCAGGTAGCCGGAAAGGTATTTACATTAAACAGCGGTATGCCCCTTTGGGAAGCCCCGAACCGGAAATTGGTAATGGGCTCTTTATTGGATAAAGAGGGCCGTATCATTGACCAATGTCTTGCGGTATTTACCCGTGGCCCGCACAGCTACACCGGTGAGGATACCGTAGAAATTCAGTGTCACGGTTCTCCGGCTGTTTTGTCTGCCGGATTGGAAGCGCTGTATCTGGCCGGTGCGCAACCAGCCAAGCGCGGTGAATTTACCAAGCGCGCCTTTTTAAACGGACAGCTGCAACTGACCCAGGCCGAAGCTGTCATTGATTTGATTGAAGCCGAAACTGCTGACGCTGCCGCCAACGCGGCTGGTCAGGTTGGAGGCATTTTGCAAAAGAAGCTTTCTCCGGTTTACGATGCGCTGACAGATATTTGCAGCCATTTCCACGCTGTGCTGGACTATCCGGATGAGGATATTGATGATTTTGGTCTTCGTGCGTACGAAGAAAATTTAAAAAACAATGCCAAAACATTAAATGCATTGCTTCAAACCTACGGACAGGGACAGATTCTCAAACAAGGTGTATCCGCGGCGATCGTGGGCAAGCCAAACGTAGGCAAGTCCAGCCTTTTGAATGCATTGGCCGGATACGACCGGGTGATCGTAACGGAGATTGCCGGCACTACCCGGGATACGGTCGAGGAAACAGTAATGGTAGGCACTACCCGACTGCGGCTGATCGACACGGCCGGTATCCGGGAGACCGAGGATGCCATCGAAGCGATGGGTGTGGAGCGTTCCCGGGCTGCCGCAGAAAATGCAGACCTGGTTATCTTTGTCTGCGACGGCACAAAGCCCTTAGATGAACAGGACCGAAAAATTATCGATATCTGTCTGGACGCAGAAAATGCCATTGCACTGATCAATAAATCCGATTTAGGACAAGCTGTTATGCCGTCGGATCTGCCCTTTACCACGGTGATCTCTGTGTGCGCCAAAACCGGTGATGGCTTGGAGCTTCTGTCAGAAACTGTCGACATGCTGTTTGCAGGAAGCAGTCCCTGTGACGGCTCTATTTTGACAAATCCCCGGCAATATGATGCCATTCGACGTGCGTATGATGCACTGCAAAGCGCCTTGCATGGTTTAAAGCTCGGTCTGACACCGGATGCGGTTTTGACCGATGTAGAAATGGCAATGGAAGCAATGGGTGAAGTCACCGGTGCTACTGTCCGGGAGGATATTACCGCCAGGATCTTTGAACGTTTTTGCGTAGGAAAGTGATTGAAATGATTTATTTAGATAACTCTGCCACTACAAAACCCTGTAGGGAAGCTGTGGAGGCCATAACCGCTGCTTTAACAGAACAGTGGGCCAACCCCAGCGCGTTATACGGCTTTGGCTTT
>JAZQWQ010000153.1:0-12998 GCA_045632385.1 Faecousia sp. | reverse complement strand
ATCAGCTTCTGGTAATAGGCAAAAATGGAGTTTTCCATTGCCCGGTCAGCGACCACATTGATTTCCTTGTACCGGGGGTTGACCTCCAGCCAGGGCTTACCGGTGGTAAAGCCGGCATTTTCTGAGTCGTTCCACTGATAGGGGGTTCTGGGATTGTCCCGGCTGATGTGCCGCAGCTTTGCCCAAACCTGCTCCTCCGGCTCACCGGCCTTGGTCAGGGCATAGTACTGACCTACAGTGTAAGGGTCGTTGTACTGCTCAATGGTGGGGAACTCCACGTTGGTCATACCAATTTCTTCGCCCTGATAAATATAAGGAGTACCGGGCATGGTGTGGGTCAGGGTCGCCAGCATTTTGGCGCTTTCCACACGGTAAACCTTGTCATCGCCAAATCGGGAGACCTGACGGGGATAATCGTGGTTGCTCAGGTGCTGGGCAAGCCACGCATTATTTTCTAATGTATTGTACCAGCGCATCTGCGCCTGCTTGTACTCCAAAACTGTGGGGGGCTTGAGCAGACGGTGGCAGATATCAAAATGGTACAGGCTGTCCAGCTCTTTCCGGTCAGCCCGGATGTAGTCCGCGCCGGTGACGGAATTGACCCGGGATGCTTCGCCTACGGTCATACAATCATACTTGGAGAAAACCTCCCGGTTCATCTCCTGAATGATCTCGTGGATGCCGGGAACGTTGCAACGCTGTTCTCTGCCAATGGCATAGCCGTTGACCTCCAGCTGACCGGGATAATCCGGGAAACCCTCAGGCTTTTTCAGGCTGGTGATTACGTCCAGACGGAAACCGTCCACACCCGTATCCAGCCACCAGCGCATCATTTCATATACTTCCCGGCGCAGAGGCTCGTATTCCCAGTTCAGGTCGGGCATATGTTTGGAATAGTAGTGCAGATAGTATTGTTTTGTGGTTTCGTCCCATTCCCAGGCAGAGCCTTTTCCTTCGTAGAAGTAGTTGCCCCAGTTGTTGGGCTCAGATCCATCGGGCTTGCCATCGTGCCAGATGTAGTAGTTCCGGTAGGGGTTATCTCGGGACTTCTTTGCCTCCTGGAACCAGCGACACTGGTCAGAAGAATGGTTCAGCACCATATCCATAACGATTTTGATGCCGAGGCTGTGGGCCATATCCAACAGCTTCTTAAAATCCTCCAGGGTGCCGTAGGCCGGATCGATATCCTTGTAATCTGCCACGTCATAGCCATTGTCCACCTGAGGAGAGGTGTAAATGGGGGTGAACCAAATGCAGTTGATGCCCAATTCCTTTAATTGGGGCAGCTTCTCCATCACACCGGGCAGATCGCCGATGCCGTCACCGTTGCTGTCGTAAAAACTCTTGCAGTAGATCTGATAAACGACCGCTTCCTGCCACCATTTTTGTTTCATAGTGCCACCCCAATCCAGTGAAATTCCCTGAAATTTTAACACGCAGGGGAATAAAAGTCAATTGACCGTGGATATTCACAAATCTTTTGTGCAATATGTCAGTTTTTGGGACAAGAATTTGTGCGAAATGCTCTGTTGCAATTGTTCCCCAAAAGTGGTAAACTTATCTACGTGGCACTGGGGAAGCTCTGCCCTGTCGCAATCCGTATGTAAAGGTCCCAGCGGCCTAAAACATAAATTTAAGGAGGAAAAAAATGAAAAAGTTACTCGCAATCATTCTTGCACTGGTGACCGTACTGAGCCTGTGTGCTTGTGTCAAGACCGGTGCCTACACCGACCCGGACAACAAGGGTTACCTGACTGCTGAGGGTAAGACCAAGCTGACCATCGGTGTAAAAGCAGATGCCCTGATTATGGATCTGGACAACAATGCTCTGACCAAGTGGGTCGAAGAGCAGTGCGACGTGGACATCGAGTTCATGGAATTTGCCGGTGGTACCGACATTCCTACTCAGATTTCTACTGCAATCGCTGCCCGCCAGGAGCTGCCCGATATCGTTATCGGCGTTGACCTGGGCGACAAGATGCTGAACCGTTACGGTAAGGACGGCTACATCATCGACCTGCAGGAGTACTTCGCAGACAAGGAAGGCGCTTCCAAGATTTTCTGGGATCGTATTACTACCGAGCTGACCGAAGACCAGCAGCGGCTGATTTTGACCAGGATTCAGGACCCGGTTACCGGTGAGATTTTCGCTGTGCCTATGGTGGAAACCTCTCTGGTCGATAAGCTGCAGGGTACGGCTTGGATCAACGTGGAATGGCTGGATAAGCTGGGCCTTGAAAAGCCCACCAACACCGACGAGCTGTACGAAGTCCTGAAGGCTTTCAAGACCAAGGACCCCAACGGCAACGGTATGGCTGATGAAATTCCTCTGTACGGCAGTTCCAGCGCTGGTGCTTCTGATGTTGTCAACTGGCTGATGAACATGTGCACCTACTACAACAAGACCCGTATCTGGATGGTTGACGAGAACAACAAGCTGTATGTTCCCTACACCCAGGACGGCTTCCGCGACGGTCTGAAGCTGGTCAGCAAGCTGTATAAGGAAGGCCTGCTGTCCAACATGGTCTTCTCCGGCATGGAAAAGTCCATCACCACACCCACTAACGGTACTGCTCTTTGCGGTATCTTCTGCGGTCACCTGACCGTTCACATCCAGAACAACAACCCCCTTATCAACCAGTACGAGCCTCTGAAGACCTGGGGCAATGCAGTTACCGCTGATATGTCCATCAACAAGTCCACCTGGATCACTGAAAACTGCGCAGAAGGCAAGCGTGATAAGGCTTTCGAGGTTCTGATGACTCTGTGGAGCTGGGAAGGCTCTATGCGTATGCGTTACGGCGAGTTCGGCGTGAACTGGGATTATGCCGACGAAGGCGCTGTGTCTGATATGGGTCTGCCTGCTACCTATAAGCTGATCAATGACCCCTTCGCCCAGCAGAACACCTGTCGCTGGCCCTCTATGGCTACTCTGAACGTCTACGCAGAATGTGAGACTGCTCAGCTGACTGCTGAGTCCGATTCCTTCTATGCAACCCGTATCAAGAAGCACGCAGAAGCCTACAAGCTGTGGGAGGAAGCTCGCAACAGCACCACAACCCTTGATAGAATCGCCAGACCCTTCACCACCACGGTTGAGGAGCAGGAAAAGGTGCAGATGGAGCGTACCAACGTGGACGATTACCGCGAGAAGGCATTTGTCGACTTCATCACCGGCAAGCTGGATATCAACAGCGATAAGGTCTGGCAAGAATATCTTGATAAGCTGAACGAGCTGGGTCTGCCCGCTGTTATGGACTACGCTCAGGACGCTTACGACCGTACTGCCCAGCTCGGCTAATTCCTGTTTGAAATTTTAGAAGAGAAAAAACGGCAGCCGGGGGTACGCCCCCGGCTTGCCACGAATTATGAAAAAATGAGAAAGGAATGAACCGGCTATGGCAAAAACTGCTGTGGCAAAGCAAGAGACCCTGATCCCCAAAAAAGGTTTCCGCCGTTTTGCCCACAACTTTGTTCGCGACTGGCAGTTGTATTTGATGATTGCCATTCCTGTGATTTACATCTTAATCTTTAACTACCTGCCTATGTACGGCATCCAGATTTCTTTCAAGAACTACTCTCCCCGTAAGGGCATCGTGGGTAGTGACTGGGTTGGTCTGGAAAACTTCAAGGACTTCTTTGAATATTACATGTGGCCCAAGCTTGTTTGGAACACGCTGGCGCTGTCTTTGTACTCCATGTGTGTCGCCTTCCCCATGCCCATTGTGTTGGCTCTGATTATCCATGTGCATCAGGGCAAGAAGCTGAAAAAGTTCGCACAGAACCTGTCTTATATGCCCCACTTCATTTCCCTGGTGGTTATGATGGGTATTCTGAACACACTGCTCAACCCTGTTTCCGGTTTGCTGGGCGCTTTCTACAGAATGCTTGGCCTGATCGCAATGCCCGATATCCGTTCCAGCAAGGAAGCTTTCCGCCATCTGTATATCTGGTCCGGTATCTGGCAGGGTATTGGTTGGGGCTCTATCTTGTATGTGTCCTGCCTGTCCGGTGTTCCCGAGGAACTCCACGAGGCTGCAAAGCTGGACGGCGCTTCCCGTTTGCGCCGTATCTTTGCCATCGACCTGCCCACCATTATGCCCACTGTTGGCTTGATGCTCATTATGAACACCTCTGGTCTGCTGTCCGTTGGTTATGAAAAGGCTTACCTGATGCAGCGCGGCACCAACACTGAGTACTCTGAGCTGATTTCTACATATGTGTATAAGCAAGGTATCCGTAACGGTAATATGTCCTTCGGCTCTGCTGTTGGCTTGCTGCAATCCTTCATTTCCCTGGGTCTGACCTGCCTGGCGAACTGGATTGCATCCACCCTTACCGACGGCGAAATCGCGTTGTTCTAAGGAGGGTGTAATATGGCTAAGGCAAAAATTAAAAGTACAAAAATTCATGATACCGTTGCAGACCATATTCTGGAGATCGTCACTGGCGCAATCCTGATCCTGCTGTGTATTATGGTTGCATACCCCCTGATTTACGTTATTTCCGCATCCTTCTCCTCTTCCAGAGCATTGGAAGCTGGCCTTGTTGTTTTGTGGCCTGTGGAGGTTTGTACAGAAGCTTATGAGTTCGTTTATAACTATAAGGCTGTTTGGGTCGGTTACCGTAACTCTATCTTCTACACCGGTGTTGACCTGGTATTCCAGACCTTCTGTACCATCGTTGTGGCGTATCCTCTGTCCCGCCGTTACTTCCAGGGCAGAGCCTTCGTCACCTGGTACATCTACATCATCACCCGTTTTGGCGCAGGTCTGATCCCTGGCTACATTTTGAAATGTAATCTGGGCCTGTACGATAACATCTGGGCTATTCTGATTTCCGGTAACATCTCTGTTTCTCACATGCTGATGCTCCGTACCGCTATCACGTCCAATGTTCCTGAAGATCTGCTGGATGCTGCCCGTATCGACGGCGCAAACCACTTCTATACGGTGCTGAATATTGTTATGCCTTTGACAAAGGCAACTCTTTCTGTTCTGGCCTTGTATGCAATGGTCGGTTCCTGGAACGAGTACTTTACAGCTATGATTTACCTGCGTAATAAGGATCTGTTCCCCCTGCAGCTGGTGCTGCGGCCCATTATGACTGCGGCTGCTGCTGCATCCCAGATGCAGACGGATGCTATGCCTTCTATCTATCAGCAGCAGGCTGATAAGGGCTTGGAAAACGTGCGTTACGCACTGATCATTATTTCCTCTGTCCCTGCAATTGCAGCTTACTTCGTTGTGCAGAAGGCATTCAAGGGCGGCGTTATGCTGGGCTCCCTGAAGGGTTAATTCTTACGTAATAAAAAGAGAACCTCTCCCGAGGTTCTCTTTTTTTATTGTTGCGCCGATAGATTTCTTCTGTCACTGCGAGGACGGCATTGCCGTCCGTGGCAGTCAGTAATATCCCCTACGGCAATTAGTACCCTCCTTAGTGGTCAATAGCGCGTAAAAAATAACCGGGAGGCAATTAGCCTCCCGGTATAGGGTTCATTTACTGTTCTGCTCGGTATTGCTCTATCAAGTTGTTAAAGGGCTTTCTTATGATAATATAACCGAAGAGCATTGCTGTAGAATAGTAGAACAACAGCCAAATCGGGGTCATGGCCATCCAGGTGTACAGATTCAGAAACGCAAAGGCGAGGAACGGTACATACAACAGAACAGCAACGCCAATGCAGTGCAAGGGGAAGCCGATAATGAAATACATGGTGTTCCGCAGGAGCATTTTCAGGTTGTTTGCAAATCTGGAGTGGAACAAGGGAATTGCGCACTGGTAAATGGCAACCAAAGCAGCGCCAAGAATGGTGGGCCACAATGCAGCGCCCAACAGATAACCGGAAACGCCCACCCAAAGGGTAAGTACCAACACGGCAGAAGCCAAAAGCCAGGCAACGGTAACTGTACCAAAGCCAGCCTTGAAGCCCCGGAAGAAAGCCTGAACCAGGGACGTGTCATCCTCCTTGTCCATCATAACTTTGGCAGCCGTGTACATACCGGCCTGGGCTGCGCCTATGGTAAATATAGGAATGCAGAACAGGATGTACAGCACATTTAGAATGATCACATCTGCAATTTTCAAAAGTACTTGGGATAAGGGCGAATCATATTTAAATATTTCCATTTTATTTCCTCCTCTTCTCTCAAAATATAGTTTACGCTATTTACACGCTTTTTGCAAGGGAATTGTGTAAATTTTTGGTTAAAAGTGTCCAAAGAACATTAAAAAAAGTTGTATAAAATGGAGAAAAAGAAAAAAATTATGAAAAATATTTGTTTTGTTCACAATTTGTCGCTATAATCAATAAGGTATGTAAGAAGAAAGGAAAGAGGAGAATGAAAGAGAAGAAAACTTTTGGCGAGAAGCTGCACAATATTCTGGATAAGCTGGGTACAATGGTGCTGATGAACCTGATGTTCCTCGTTGCTGCGCTGCCCATTGTAACCATCGGACCTGCCTGGAATGCGCTGCTTACTGCCGTGCGCTACAATATCCGCGGCGATAAATGGATGGATGGCTTTAAATTCGGTTATAAAACCCGGTTCTTAAGAAGCCTGATTTCCTGGTGCGGTTTCTTGTTCCCTATCTATTATTTTGTGACGGAGATCAGCTTTCATTGGAACAAAGAGCAGCTTGTTCCGCTGATTGCAGCGACTTTTGTGTTTGCCCTGATTTCTATGTTCCTGATTGCACTGCAAGTTCTCAATGTGTACGTACCGACGAAAATTTCTTTGTGGTTGCGTAGTGCCTTGCAATTGATGAAGACTGCTTTTGTCAAGGTGCTGGGAATGGCCATCGTGTATTGGCTGCCCGTTTTCCTGCTGTTACTTTGGCCGGAGATTTTTGCGCTGGCAACCATTGTGTTCCTGGCAGTGTATTATACCCTGGCTGCATTGCTGACAACAATGGTTTTGAAGGAAAATTTGGTGGAGTTTGTGCTGGAAGCCCGGGCAGAGGGGACACTTCTGGCTGTGGAGAGCAAACAAAAGGATGAGGAAGAATAATGGCAAAGAAATATAAGGAAACGGAATTTTATAAGGACTGGCTGAGGATTAAGGAAGACATCAAACCGATGCCTTTCTGGAAGAAGCTTGACCACCTGTGGTACTGCTACAAGGTTTACATCCTCTTTTTCGGTTTCTGCTTCCTGGCTTTGGGTGTGCTGGCAGGTTCGTTCATCAGCTACCAGTCCAAAAACGAACTGGTTGCCGGTATGTTGGTCAACCTGGATGTGGAACCGGCAGGCATCAACTACCTGACCGAGGATTACAAGGAATATCTGGGGGGAGGAAAGAAGGACTATGTCAGTCTGGATATTACCGAATTCGGTCCTTTGGACGACCCCTTTAATGCTGACGATAACTACTCCCGTTTGTTGATTTTGATTTCCCGGGTGGAAGGCGAGATGCTGGACTATGCTCTGATGAACAAGTCCGGTCTGGATGCCTACGTGATTTACGATGTATTCCTGGATTTGCGGGAATTTTTCACGGAAGAGGAATTGGCGCAGTTTGAAGCTGAGGGCAAGGTCAAGTATTCACAGTACGAGGGTGATACGGATAAGCGCCCCATCGCTGTGGAAATTACCGATATTCCCTTTGTGCAGGACAATGTGAACAACGAAGGGCCAATCTATTTTACCCTGTCCGGCCACAATCCGGACTTTGAAATGTGTCATAACGCATGGGACTACCTCCATGCTTGGGAAAGTAAAGCAGAATAATCTGTATATTACAGTCATTGCGAGGCTTGCTATGCAAGCCGTGGCGCCCAAGGACGAAGTCCGCGGAAGTGCCCTTGGGGTGCAATCAGTAATCCCCCCTCAGCCGAGGGGGGATTTTCGTTACTTATTCAGGTTCTTCACGAACTCATCCATATGGATCAGCTTGCCGCCTTCAACACGGGACTGCTCTGCAGCAAAGGCCAGGTAGTGGCTCAGCGCGGAACGATCCAGGAAGGTGATGGCGCTGGTGTCGAAATCGTCGCCACGGTACAGCCGGATCACGTCGTACACAAGACGGGCATCGCCACCGCCGTGACCGGTAAAGTCATCGCACAGGGCTTCCAGGTCAATTTGATGGACTTCGGTCTCACCAAAACGCTGATGGTACAGCAGGTTTTCGTGGAAGTCGCCCCAAATCTCACCCTCAGTACCCATCACACGGATGGTACGGGTCTGGTTGTTGCTGAAGCCACTCATGGTAAAGGTAACGGTTACCTTGTCTTCCAGCTCCATATTCACAACCTGGTGGTCAACCACGTCGTTGTCCATCTTGTAGACACAGCGGCCGTAGTCGGTATCCCGGAGGGTCTGCAGGATGTTTTCCTCAGTGGGTTCCGGCTGCAAAATGGTGGTGGGCCACTTGGGAATTCTGCCCACGTAGAACTTCGGCGCGTGGAAGGGGCAGTCGGTATGGGGACAATCGAAGCAACGCTCCGTTGCGCCCTCGGGGCAGTTTTCTGCGGTGAAGTGGCTCTGGGTGCCGAAGGAGGTCACCTTCTTGCAGGACTTACCGGTAAGCCACTGGATAATGTCCATATCGTGGCTGCACTTTGCCAAAATCATGGGGCTGGAGTCAGCCTCTTTGTGCCAGTTGCCACGGACATAGCTGTGAGCATAGTGGTAATAGCCAACCTGCTCGTCAGCTTCAACACTGCGGACACGGCCTACAACACCCTCTTCAATCAGACGCTTGACCTGTTGGTAGAACACCGTGTAGCGCAGAACGTGGCATACGATGACACGACGACCCAAACGCTCGGCGGTATTGGCGATCTTGACAATGTCCTCCAGCTTGTTGGCAATGGGTTTTTCCAGAAGCAGGTCATAGCCCAGCTCCATAGCCCGGGTAGCGTGATCCAGGTGCTGCGCATCCTGGGTAGCCACGACCATAATGTCGGCCAGCTTCGGCTGGGCCAGCAACGCATCAGCGCTGTCAAACAACCGATCTTCCGGAATATGTAAATATTTGTTGGCGGCATCCAGACGAATACGACGGGTGTCAGCCATTGCGGTAATTTCCATTTCCTCCGGATACTTCAGCGCCTTGGCAGCGTATGCAGTACCACGGTTACCCATACCCATCACGGCAAAGGTCAGTTTTTTCATCGGTACGAACCTCCCTGAATTTCATATTATTTCAGTATAATTATATCACTAGTGGCACTTTTTGTCAAGAAAGAAAGGCCACCCAAGGGGTGGCCTTTTTAGCGATTATAAGCAGTTTGGTATTAGTCGAACTGAATGTCGCGCATAACCAGCTTGCCGTCCTCGTAACGCAGCTTCCACTCGTCGTACTGAGCCATGTAAGCCTTCTCGTCGTCGGAGAACTTACGCAGGGTGTTCACAACTTCGCCGTTGTTGTACTTGCGGGACTCCAGAGCGTCGTTGGTACCGAAGACAGTGACGTTGACCTGACGGGGACGTGCGCGAACGTGGTCCCAGTCGATGAAGTAAACGTGAGCAAACTCGCCCAGGTCCAGCTTGCCGTCCTTGATGGTCAGGGTCTCGCTGCGGCCGAAGAATACGGAGCGCAGGTGACCGTCGGTGTTCATAGAGGTGAAGTTGCCGGGCTCGTTGACGTGACGGCCGAACTGTGCGTGGATGGGGCCGGGATGACGGTAGTCGCCCTCATTTGCAAAGTCGGGGATCAGGTCACGCATGATGTCCAGCAGGTCGTGCTGCAGGTACTCCAGATCGAAGGTGTCGAAGTCGTGGGAGCACTCCTGGATCATAACGGAGCAGGTGGTGTGGTGAGATACCACGGACACGGTGCCGTTCTGGATGCCGGAGTCGCCAACGATCTTGTGGACATCGGCAGTGATGTCATGGAAGGTGGGGATCCAACCACGGGACTGCAGCTGGATTTCTTTCTGAATCATCTTAAATTCCATTGTTATTTCCTCCTGAATATGTAAATTAAATGGATCACAAATTAGTTGCGCTCGTCCCAGGCCTTGCGGCAGGCGGCGATCATCTCGTCCACCATAGCGGGGCGGTCAGCGGCCTTGGCAACACCAGAAGAAGAACCGGTAGCATCTGCGCCGGCGATAATGGTGTTGTATACATCTTCGCCACCGGCAATGCCTGCAGCGGTCAGCACCAGAATGTTGGGGTTGACATCCTTAACGCAGCGGGTAGCAGCCTCTACGTACTCAGGGCCAACACTGACACCGGTACCGATGAGAGCAGAAGGCTCAGCAACAATGATGTCCGGGTTCAGAGTTGCAATCTTGGCAGCTTCTTCTTCAGAGTCAGCGCAGACGATGGTGGTAAGGCCTACTTCTTCTGCACGCTTGATGGTTTCTGCCAAAACCTCAAAGGAAAGGGGCTTTTCTACGTGGTTGAGCATAACGCCCTCAGCACCGGCAGCCACCAGGCTCTCGGGCAGGATGTCAGCCAGACCTCTACCTACAGGGATGGGGTCCATATGGGGGGCAAAGACGTGGATACGCTTGGTATTTTCCTTCACACGGCGGATGTCAACCACCGGGCAGGTGAAAATGATGTCCACATCATACTTTTCAGATGCTTTGTCAGCGGCCTGGGCAAGCTCCAGAATTTCGTCACCGTACAGGTAGGACTTGGGGCCGATTTCAAAGAACGGGGCTTTAATGTTGGTCATAATATCGCTCCTTATATCAAAATTCCTGCTATATTATACCAACTTCTGCCCAAACCGTCAATAGAGATTGTGAAGAAATCCGCCAAAATACCTTGCATAAACAGGAAAATAATAGTATACTGAGTATAACTATAATTAGGAGGTATTTCTCTATGGTAAACAAGGAAGTTTTGGCGGCTGCAAAGGCTGCCTACGATATCGAGGCCCAGTGCATCACCGAGATGAAGGATTATTTCGATGACGAGGCTTTTTCTAAGGCTGTGGAGCTGTTGGCGAAAGCGCCCCGGATCGGTGCATCCGGCAGTGGTCACTCCGGCATTATCTGCCAGCACTTTGCGCACCTGATGTGCTGCATTGAGCGCCCGGCACGTTTCGTCAGTCCTGCCGAGGCTGTTCACGGCGCTACCGGCTTTATTCAGGAAGGAGACGTGATGGTGTTTGCTTCCCGTGGCGGCAAAACCAAGGAGCTGCTGCCCATCGTAGACATCTGCAAGGCAAAGGGCGTTAAGATCATTACCGTGACAGAGAATTTGGAATCTCCTCTGGCAACGGCAGCTGACGTGGTCATCAAGCAGCACGTCAACCGGGAGACCGACAAGTGGAATGCCCAAGGCACCACTTCCACCACTGCGCTTTGCATGATCTTCCACGCACTGCAGGCTGCGCTGATTGAGTACACCGGCTATCAGGCCGAGCAGTTTGCCCTTATTCACCCCGGCGGCGCTGTGGGCGAACGGCTGAACAATAAGGCACTGTGAGGGGCATATGTACATAGGAATTGATTTGGGCAGCACCAATATGAAAGCTGCCATCTACGATAAGGATTTTACCCTCATTGACCGGCAAAACCGCCCGGTTTCCTATATCCGGGAAAACGGCTTTGTGGAGTTTGATGCGGAAAGCTACTGTGCAGAGCTTGTTGACCTTTTGCAAACTATGGTGCAAGCAAACGGAATTGGGGAAATCCGGGAAATGGCCTTTACCGGTCAGGCAGAAAGCCTGGTAGTGGTGGGCAAGGACGGTAAACCCCTGATGAACGCAATTTCCTGGATGGATGAGCGTTCTACAGAGGAATGTGCAGAACTCTCTGCGAAATTTTCTCCGGAAATTTGCGAGGCTGTCACCGGACAGATGGCAGTGCTGCCTACCTGGCCGGCAACCAAGATCCAGTGGCTGCGGAATAACCGGCCGGAGATTTATGCCAACGCGGAAACCTATATGCTGCTGAAGGACTATGTGGTATTCTACCTTACCGGCAAAAAACTGTCGGATATGTCTATCGCCACCTTCAGCTTCTACTTTGACATTTATAACAAGTGCTACTGGAAGGAAATGGTGGAGGCAATCGGTGTTTCTGAATGCCAGCTGCCCCAGCTGTGCGAGCCTTGCGCCGTGGCAGGTACGCTGTTGCCGGAGGTAGCAGAAAAACTTGGTATGACAGCCAAAACCAAAGTAAACGTGGGTACATTGGACCATTTTGCCGGTATGATCGGCACCGGCAATATCGCCCCCGGCGGCATTACTTTGTCCACCGGTACGGTAATGGCGATGGCGACGATGTGCGGTCAGCCTACTCCCAAAAGCTGCGGCTGCGCTATGCACTATGGTTTTTTGCCGGATACCTATGTGATGCTGCCCGTTGCTGAAAGTGGCGGTGTCAGTCTGGAGTGGTTCAAGCGCACCTGTATGCAGGCAGATTATGACACGATGAACCGGGAGCTTTCCCAGCGGAAGCCCAATGATCTTCTGTTTTTGCCCTATCTTGTGGGTACCAATGCCCCGGAGTTCCACAGTGAAGCCTCCGGCGTGTTCTGGGGACTTCGTCAGGAACACGACAGCATTGATATGGCCGGTGCTGTGATGGAAGGTGTCAGCTTTGTGCTGAAAAAGAACTGTCAGCATATCGCCCAAAAGGGTGTGGAGCTGACCGGAATTATTGCCACCGGCGGTGGCGCCAAGAGCCCGGTTTGGTGCCAGTATCAGGCGGATATCACCGGTCTTCCGGTGCATATTCCCGGTGAAAAAGAGGCAGCGTGTCTCGGCGCGGCGATGATCGCCGGTGTGTCTGACGGCTGCTTTGCAAGCTTTGAAAACGCAGTGTCTGTCTGCGTGAAAATGGAAAAGCACTATGCCCCCAACCCATCAGAGCATTTGCAGAAAAAATACAACCGCTTCTGCGCACTGTATGAAGCGTCCTTAAAAATCAATGAAATTTAAGAGGTAAGTTATGGCAATTTTATCCCCTTCTATTTTGTCGGCAGACTATATGCACTTTGCCGAGGATATGGCACAGACGAAAAAAGACGGCGCCAAGTGGCTGCACGTGGACATTATGGACGGTCATTTTGTGCCGAACCTGTCCTTTGG
>JAZQWQ010000152.1:0-2229 GCA_045632385.1 Faecousia sp. | reverse complement strand
CCGGTGTTCTATGACACCCAGCTGGAAGCTTCCAATCTTTACGGTATTAATAGTATTCCTGCTACGTTTTTTATTGATGCGGCAGGCAATGTGGTGCTGTGGGGTTCCGGAATGTTATCCGCAGATAACCTGCAGTACGGTCTTAGTCAAATATTACCGCAAAAGCAGGGCTAAGCCCTGCTTTTCCTTGCCGGGAGGAGGCATTGCAATGAAAAAAATCTTAAAAATAACGGCCTTTATCCTGGGCTGCGTACTCCTTTTTGGCGCATTGGCAGTGCTGGGAATCAATGGGCTTGTGATCCACAGCGGCGGCCAATATATCTACACAGTGGAACAGGCCAAAGCCTTGAAGGATGTGGACTGCATTTTGGTGCTGGGCTGCGGTGTTTTGCCCGGCGGCAGACCTACGGCAATGCTGTCTGACCGACTGGCCAAAAGCGTGGAAGTGTATGAAGCCGGGGTGTCAGAGCGCCTTTTGATGAGTGGCGACCACGGCACAGCCTATTATGACGAAGTGAACACCATGAAAAGCTATGCCATAGAAAAGGGAATTCCCTCAGAAGCTGTGTTTATGGATCACGCAGGCTTTTCTACTTATGAGAGTATGTACCGGGCCAGAGATATTTTCTGCGCCCAAAAAATCGTCATCGTCACCCAGAAGTACCACCTGTACCGGGCGGTGTACATTGCCCGGGCGCTGGGGCTGGAAGCCTACGGTGTGGCGGCAGCAGGAGATGATTACGGCGGGCAGGTTTACCGGGATATGCGGGAGATCCTGGCCCGTAACAAAGACTTTTTTACATCGATTTTGAAGCCGGAGCCGGAATATTTAGGCGAGGCGATCCCGGTCAGCGGAAACGGAGATATTACCAATGACGCTTAAGAAACAAAGATGGAACTGGGCGCTGCTTCCGGCGATTTTATCCCTTGCATGGCCCACGATGCTGGAACAGCTGCTGCAGACCTCGGTGCAGTATATCGATACGGCAATGGTGGGCGCCTTGGGTACGGCTGCCACAGCAGCGGTAGGCTCTACCGGCACGCTGAACTGGCTGTTGAGTGGTACCATTGCCGCCTTGGGTGTCGGCTTTCTGGCCTTTATCTCCCAAGCCAGCGGCGCAGGAGATGAAAAACGCATTTCCAAAGCCGCAGCGCAGATCGTGCTGGCGGTGCTGGTTTGCGGCAGTGTGTTTACAGCGCTGACCCTGGGGCTTAGCGGTGTGATTCCTGCCTGGATGCAGGTGGAAAAGGATATCCAGAGCCTGGCATCCCGGTATTTCTTTATTTTGTATTTGCCTATGCTGCCCCGGACAGCCAGTATTTTGTTCGGCACGGCGCTCAGGGCTGTAGGAGATACCAAAACCCCTATGCGTATTAGCCTGGGTATGAATGTTGCCAATGTGATACTCAATTTCTTTTTGATTTTCCCCACCCGGACAGTGATGGTTTTGGGACAGGCGATCACCTTGCCCGGTGCCGGCCTGGAGGTGGAAGGCGCGGCCATTGCCAGCGCAATTTCCTTCCTGCTTGGTGGTGTGGGTATGACCTTTGCGTTTTGGAATCATAAGGTTTTGCGTCCCGGCAAAGAAAAAATTTATCCGGACTGGCAGGTTTTGAAGCCTTGTTTGAAAGTGGCATTTCCCAATATGCTCCAGCGGTTTGGCACCAGTCTTGGCTATGTGGTATTTGCAACCATGATCAATGCCCTGGGAGAAACCGCAACAGCGGCCCACACCATTGCCAATACAGTGGAGTCTGCCTTTTATATTCCCGGCTACGGTATGCAGACGGCAGCGGCGACCCTGACCGGAAATGCCTATGGCGCAAAAGATCAGAAGCGGATGCGGGAGCTGCCCCCGGTATTTTTGATGTTGGAGCTTGGGCTGATGAGCCTTTCCGGCGGACTGCTCTTTGCCTTTGCCCCAAACTTAGTTGGCATATTCTCTAAGGAGCAGGCTGTGATTTTGCTGGGCGCAACGGTTTTGCGGATGGTAGCGGTGACAGAGCCGTTTTACGGTGTGGGCATTATTATCCAAGGGCTTTTGCAAGGTGTGGGCGACACCAAAACGCCCTTTGTTTTTGACCTTTGCACGATGTGGGGCGTGCGGATCGTGGGAACGCTGCTTTGTACCGTGTTTTTACACCTGGGCCTTATTTCTGCCTGGGCCTGTATGATCGGTCATAATTTGGTGCTGTTCGCGCTGTTGCTGCGGCATTACCTGAAAGGCC
>JAZQWQ010000151.1:0-6608 GCA_045632385.1 Faecousia sp. | reverse complement strand
AAATTAGAAAAATAATGGGCATCGTTGTAGCCGACCGCTTCTGCAATCTCCTGAATGGATAACCGGGAGTTGGCCAGCATAGACTGGGCAATATCGATCTTGCGGTCCAGCTGATACTGGTATGGCGTAATACCAAATTCCCGGGTAAACAACTTCAGGCAGTAATCATTGGAACGGAAAATGATGGTAGCCAATTCTGCGCCGCTGACAATGCGTGTAGCATTGACATCCAGGTATTCTTTCAGGCGCAGCGCTTCCTCACTGTGCCGGATATTCTCTTGCCCGGAGGACAGGCGGGAGATCACTTCCAAAAAAATTCCCTGAAGCTGTGCCTGCATAACTTTTTCGTCTTCATTGGAATGAATCACATCCTGAATCCGCAGAAACACCTTGCGCAAGCTTGCATCTTTAAAGAAATGCTTGCCTGTCAAGCCGTATTCTGCAATGACACGGGGACACAATCCGCCTGAAATATTTAAGAAAATTTTGGTAAAGGGATACTCCTCATGAGCATAATACCGGTGCACAAAATCCGTGGACAGGAAATAAATCGTATCCTTCCCCACGTGGTGAACTGTAGTATCGATTTCCACATATCCTTCGCCATCCAGGACATATTCCAAAACGCAGATATGCGGATGTTCCCGGTGCATACGGTAAGTTTTGTCGCAATACGAGGTGCCTGCCAAAGAAATATGCAGATTGCGACTTTTGTCTTCTGCCGGAAAGGCTCTCATATCTTCATGCAACTTGTTTCCCTCACTTTTCCAATTAAATTATCTAAATAAATTACAGTTTTTTTCTGTATAATCTAATTATAATTCAACATACAGAAAAATGCAAGGGAGATTTCAAAAAAATGATTTTAAGACCACCGGCTACGCCGATTATCAATATTGATCCCTATTTTTCCGTTTGGGTAGAAGAGAATAACTTCAAAAGAACAAATCATTGGACCGGTGCCCAGAATACCATTCTCGGCACCGCTTTCATCGATGGCGAACCCTGGCACTTTATGGGCTACAACCCATTTTGTAACCTGACCGGTTACCTGCCGGCAAATACAAGGACCCTTGCCTGGAAAGAGACCCAGATCGATGCGTTTTCCACCATCGTTACCTTTGCCAACGATGCGATCCAATTGACAGCACATTTTACTTCTCCTGTGCTGCCGGACAGCCTGTATTACGCTTCCCGTCCTGTGGCTTACTGCAAGCTTTCCTGGAAAGCTTTGGACAACCAAGACCATACCGTTTCTGTGCGGTTTACCGCAACAGAAGAGCTGGTGCTGAACCGCAAGGGCGACAAGCTGGTTACTGATGACCTGGTTATTCTCAATGGCGCTACCGGCATCCGTATGGGCGCTCTGAAGCAAGAGCCTTTGGGTAAATACGGCGACGATCTGCGTATCGACTGGGGTTATCTGTATCTTGGTGCTGCCGGTCAGGCGCAGGCAGGACACCTGCAGCTGGCTGATATGTATGCCATTTATGCAGAAAAGGAACTGTGTCCGGATGCGCTGTTCTTCTTTGCTTATGACGATCTGGAAAGTATTCAGTACTTTGGGGAAAACCTGAAAGCTTACTGGAAAAAAGGCGGAAAAACCATTGAACAGGCAATTGAGGAAGCTTTGGCAGAATATGATCGTCTACTTTCCCGTTGTAATGCTTTTTCCTGGGATCTGCAGAAAAAAGCCACAGAAGTCGGCAGCGAAAAGTATGCAGAACTACTGCTTCTATCCTTGCGTCAGGTGATGGCAGCCCACAAGCTGGTAGTGGATAACAACGGCAACAATCTGTACATCTCCAAGGAATGCTTCTCCAATGGCTGTGCCGCTACTGTGGACGTTACATACCCCTCTGCACCTTTGTTCCTACTGTACAATCCGGAGTTACTCAAAGGTATGCTCCGTCCTGTGATGGACTATGCCGCCAGCGAAGAATGGACATATGACTTTGCGCCCCACGACGTTGGCAAGTATCCCATTTTGAACGGTCAGGCATATGGTGCCAGCCGTGTGCCCATTGCAGAAGGACAAACTGCCATTGATGTTTTCCGTTACACTCGTATAGACACAGAGCTTTACGGTGTAGATTATGGCAAAGAGGCGCATTTCTTGTATGCCAAGCAGATGCCCGTGGAAGAATGCGGCAACATGATCATTCTGTTTGCGGAGCTTTGCCGGATTGAGGGAAATGCAGACTTTGTAAAGCCATATCTGGATACCATCACCCAGTGGTGCAAATACCTGATCAACTACGGTGAAGACCCGGCCCATCAGCTGTGTACCGACGACTTTGCCGGACACCTGGCCCACAACGTAAACCTGTCGATCAAAGCCATTATGGGTATTGCCGGTTACAGCAAGATTCTTCATATGCTTGGCAAGGAAACAGAGGCCTCTGCCAATATGGGGATTGCGAAAAAGTACGCAAACTCTCTGCTGGTTCGCGCAGCCAATCCCGATGGTAGCTTCCGCCTGGCTTATGACCTGGAAAACAGCTTCTCTTTGAAGTATAACGCTGTTTGGGACAAGCTTTGGGACACCAACCTCTTCCCCCAGCACTTCTATCAAGGTGAGATCAATCGGTACAAAAAAGAAATGCTTCCCTACGGTGTGCCTCTGGATTCCCGGGACAAGCTTACCAAATCCGACTGGCTGGTATGGGTTGCAAGTCTTGCAGAAAACAAAGCCGATTTCTGCTTCTTGACCGACAGCCTGTGGAACGCGTACAACACTTCTCGCAGTTATGTTCCTATGACCGATATTTATTACTGCGATACCGCCCACATTGCCTTGCCAAATTTCCTGCACAGAAGCGTGCAAGGCGGATTATTTATCAAGTTAATGATGAAATAAAAAAAGCAGTGAGCACAAATTGTGCTCACTGCTTTTGTATTATCCCAAGAAAATTATCCTAAGAAAATAATGGGCGCCATAACAGGTCCGGGAATGGTATCGCTGGTCAGCTCCGCATACAGGCGGTTGATCGCCTCTGTTTTTTCACCCACGGTGACATTAAATTCTGCCACTGCAATGCCCGGGATCTTACCGGACTTAGGCTGCGGGTACTCCAAAAGCAGGTTCTTGGGATACTGCTCCACTGTCCAGCCTTCCGGGAGCAACAGCTTCAGGTGCAATCTTCTGGTTACTGTGAAGCCACCGGCGGGACGGGAAATGACGGAAAGCTTGACTTTCCGGACATCTCCGGGCTGTACGTGGGGTTCTTCATCCAACTCCACGCGCACAGACAGCTGCTCATATCGGTCAATCAAATAAGAGTAGGGGGAGAAGTTCAAGTAGTCCGCAGAGGTCATCTTGTTCCAGTTTTCCAGTTCCTCGATGGGGAAATCTGTTGCGCCGTCCGTAAATTCAAAGGGCACTCTGTTGGCAACCATCATTTCCGGAACCAGCGCGTGTACTCTTTCGCTAAGCTCCGTGCAGGTTTTCGGAATCGCGTGGTAGTACATACCGCTGATGGACATTGTAATAATCCGGTCGCCTACGTACTCCTTCCAATCCTCGGGGATAATGCTTGTGCCGTGCATAATACCCAGGGTTGCGCCTACCGTACCGGCTGTGCAGTCGGTATCGTCGCCGCAGTTGACAGCGTACAGCACAGACTTCTTGAAATCGCCCTCGCCATACAGAAGGCCGATCGCCACAAAGCCGATGTTGCCCGGTGCCTGGAACCATCCCAGTTCCTTGTTGAACTCCAGGACCATATCCCGGGTCTGACGGTAAGGAATACCCTTATCAAAGCAATCGATTACCAGATTGACCGTCTGAGCGACCTTAGAGTCTTCCGGAATCTTCTTCATTGCCTCGGCGATGATCTTCCGCAGGTCACTCTCAACGTAAGCATAGCTTTGCATTGCAGCAGTGAAAATTTCTGCGCAAGTGCCTTCGCTGGTGCCGTGGTCCACCATACCGTCCATTGTGGCATATTTTGCTGCCACGTCCATCACACCAGGTGCCATAGCTGCCCAAATTTCACTACGAATCCAAGCGCCGTTGGAGGTCTTCCATTTTTTGTTGTTGACCTCGCCACTCATAGGCGGCAGCAAGCCCTGGCGCAGATTCGCTTTGCAAATGCCGTACTCATTCCAGTGGGGAGGCAGCCAATCCAGCCAACGCTCGGCAAGAGAATTGGTAGAGAACTGTGCGGGTCTGACCCGTTCCATAGCGCACAGCCAAACAAGCTGCAGATCCAGGTCGTCATTGGGCAGCGGCTCGCCGCTGGGGGAAGAAAATCCCTTTACATCCAAAAACTCCTTTGCAAACTCATAAGGCGCGCCAATGGTGCCGCCAATGTTTTTGCCTAGCCAGCAAGCATGGAGCTTATCCAAATATTCTTTTTCGTTAAATTTCAGCATAATCTTTTCTCCTAATCATTTATTCATTCCAGCGAATGTTCAGATGCTGTTTGCGAATTTCCCGGGGGGAGTCCCCAAAGGCTTCCCGAAAAACCCGGTTAAAGTAAGAAAGGTTCTCATAACCGGATTCCGTTGCGATTTCCAAAATCGTCTTTCGGGTGTTTAACAGCGCATACATTGCCGAGGACAGCCGGGTCTTGTTGATATAGGCCGGCAGAGTCATTCCCACCGCCTGACGGAAACGCTGGCGGAACTGCGCCGGCTTCAAGCCGCACATTTGCGCCAAAAAGGGTTCTGCCAAGCCCTTGGGCTCGCTATAATGCTCCCGGATATACTGCAAAACAGGGCGGATTTTTCCGGTAGCATCGTTTTGCCCGATATTATGAATATTACCAATGCGGCTGGCTTCCACCAGCAGTTGCCCGGTTAAAAACGTATTCTGTACACGGCAGAGCGTATCCTCCCGATCCACATTTTCCAAAATACTGTCAATAATCCGAGCAAGTACCGGATACTCCTCCGGAGAAAACACACCGTTGTAGCTATTCTCTGATATAATGTGCGCCAGACCTTCATAAGAAGCCAGCAGATCCTCCGCATCCAGGTATACCCAGCGCCACTTACTCAGACTTTTGGGGGCAGCCTTGGAAAGGTGGGGCACATTTGCGTGAAGCAGCTGATAATCCCCTGCCCGAAAATGGAATATCTTATTTTCAATATGGGTTTCCCCTTTTCCTGTCAGGCAAACCCCCAACTCCACACAGCGGTGAAAATGCAGCGCCTTAATTGGCCGCATTCCCAGAGGAACTCCCTCTGTTATCTGCATACCGTTCGTGAGCTTACTGTAGCCCTGGCGGTAGTATATGGGCAAAATCTCCTTGCGGACTTCTATCTTCATTGGCATCACCTAGTTTCATTGTATCATAACCGAATGTATTTACAAGTGTTTATTTTTTATTTTCAGCGAAAAGTACAAGTTTTCAGCGAAAAGAGGTAGAAAACACTGTCCGGATATTGTACAATCAAGGAAAAGCGCAAAAGGAGTGTTTTCCTATGAAAAAGCAATATACCCTCGCACAAAGCGCAGACTTTGTGTTGAACTTTATTACCGACAATTACTACGACAGGGCTTTGTGGGCTAAGTTTGTAGAGCAGTTTCGTCTGCAGGATGATACCGAAAATAACGGTTGGAAAGGTGAATACTGGGGCAAATCCATGCGAGGCGCCGCAATGGTTTACCGGCACAATCAGGATCCCACGCTTTATGACATACTGACCGAGACGGTCCGGGACCTTTTGACTACCCAGGAAGACAGCGGTCGCATTTCCTCTTATAAGGCTGAAAAAGAATTTTTTGCCTGGGATGTATGGTGCCGGAAGTATGTAATGCTGGGCTCTATATACTATCTGGAAATTTGCAAAGACGAAGAACTCAAGCAGCAAATTATTGGGACGCTTTGCCGCCACCTGGATTATATTATTGACCATATTGGCAAGGAAGAGGGCAAAGTTGAAATTATTCAGACCTCTGTCCCCCACTATGCGTTGAACTCCAGCTCTATTCTGGAGCCGGTGGTCAAACTGTACCGGCTGACCGGTGTGCAGAAGTATTTGGACTTTGCCACTTACATTGTGGAAACCGGTGGCGCAAGAGGTATCAACATTTTCCAGCTTGCTTATGAAAACAAGCTGCTGCCTCACCAGTACGGCGCGCCCAAGTGCTATGAGCTGATGTCCTGCTTTGAAGGTCTGATGGAATACTACTATGTTACCGGAATTGAAAAGTACCGCCAGGCTGCTATTAACTTCTGCTATGCGCTTTTGAAGGCCGAGGTTTCCGTCATCGGCTGCTGCGGTATGGCTACAGAATATCTGGACTACACTGCTGCCCGGCAGACCGTGCCTTATGAAAAGGCCGGTCAGGAGACCTGTGTCACCGTCACATTTATGAAGCTTTGCGCCAAGGCCTACGGCTTTACAGGAGATCCCATTTTCCTGGATCAATTGGAGACCTCCTTCTACAATGCTTATATGGGTTCTTTGAACGAGGAACATAAACATTCCAAAGCGCTTCTGAAAACCATCGATATGTCCACCATCAAGGCGTCTTTCCTGCCCTTTGACAGCTATGCACCTCTGCTCCCCGGAGCCCGGGGTACAACCGCCGGTGGCGCACAGCAGTTCCGGGACGGCACTTACTACGGTTGCTGCGCCTGTATTGGTGGCGCCGG
>JAZQWQ010000150.1:0-4142 GCA_045632385.1 Faecousia sp. | reverse complement strand
ATATCCACAGAACGGACAGACCCGTTCTTCTTTTGCAGAACGTGAATGGTTTCTAAGTACATTTCTCCGGATTCATGAATGCTCATAACAAAGCTCCTTGGCGCATTTTTATCAAGTATACCACGTTTCCGGCTGTTTGGCAAGTATGTATGGGCAGACGGTTGTCTGCCCGGTAAACTTACTGCATACCCTGCTCGTAAGCTTCGATCATCTTCTTGACCATCTGGCCGCCGACGGAACCGGCCTCACGGCTGGTCAGGTGACCATTGTAACCGTTGGTCAGATTTACGCCGACTTCCTGAGCAGCCTGCATCTTGAACTGCTCCATAGCCTGCTTAGCCTGGGGAACATTGATCTGGTTGTTACTCTTCATAAGATATCTCTCCTTTTTGAGGCGCATTTGCACCTGCTTTCTTAGGAAAGTCCAACGCTTTCCTAAGAAAGCATTTTTCTTTCCTTGCACCTAGCTTTGCCGAAAAAGGAGAAAATATAATTGTTTCTTTTCGGTAGATTTTGCAAAAAAAGGAAAATAGGTAAATTGGAAAAAACAATGATTTTGTTGTATATTTAAAGTGCGATTCCAAAGAAAACCGGGAAATTCTTGATTTTTGTAAAGAATAAGAGTATAATCTCCTTTGGATTTGAAATATAAATCGGTTATTCAAAATAAAATGGAGAAGGTTGTACGATGATTAATTGGAACAATATGGATACGCTGTCTGCCTACCAGAATTTGCAGGAAGCAGAAAAAATCAATCTGAAGGTAGCGCTTAGCGGCGAACATGGCGCAGAGCGTGTAAAAAAATATACCGTGCCTATGGGCGGCGGAATGGATTTCAACTATGGCGCAAGACCGGTTAATGATGAGATTCTGGAAAAGCTGGTAGCTTTGGCCGCAGAGGCGCAGCTGACAGAAAAGTATGCGGCGCTGTATAATGGCGCTGTGATCAACACCGGAGAAAACCGCCTGGTGCTGCATCATTTGTGCCGTGGTCAGCTGGGAGAGCCGGTTGTGGCCGATGGTGTGGATAAGCGAGCATTTTATTTACAGCAGCAGAAAAAGGCTGCCCAGCTGGTAGAGAAAGTACATTCCGGCGAGATTACCAACGCTGCCGGCGAGACCTTTACAACGGTTGTCCAGATCGGCATTGGCGGCAGTGACTTAGGCCCCCGCGCCATTTATCTGGCGATGGAGAACTGGGCAAAGGTAAACGGCTGCAAGAAAATGCAGGCAGAGTTTATCAGCAACGTTGACCCGGACGATGCAGCAGCCGTACTGGCCAGAGTGGACGTTGCCCGATCCTTGTTCGTGTTGGTTTCCAAGTCCGGTACGACTTTGGAAACGTTGACCAACGAGGCTTTCGTAAAAGATGCGTTGGTAAAAGCCGGACTGGATGCATCAAAACATATGATCGCGGTTACCAGCGAAACTTCTCCCTTGGCTGGCAGCTCTGAGTATCTGGCCTCCTTCTTCATTGATGATTACATTGGCGGTCGCTATTCTTCTTGCTCCTGCGTTGGCGGCGTGATCTTGTCTTTGGCTTTTGGCTGCGATGTTTTTGAAAGATTTTTAAGCGGTGCCGCAGAGGCAGACGCATTGGCCAAAAATGCGGATATCAGAAAAAATGCAGCAATGCTGGACGCATTGATCGGTGTTTACGAGCGAAATGTGCTTGGCTATCCCAGCACTGCAGTTCTGCCGTATTCGCAGGCGCTGAGCCGCTTCCCGGCACACCTGCAGCAGTTGGATATGGAATCCAACGGCAAGTCTGTGAACCGTCGTGGCGAGCCTGTAGACTATGTGACCGGCCCTGTGATTTTCGGCGAACCCGGCACAAACGGACAACATTCTTTCTATCAGCTGCTTCACCAGGGTACGGATATCATTCCCCTGCAGTTCATCGGCTTTAAGAAGAGCCAGATGGGCACGGACGTGGTGATTCAGGGCAGCACTAGCCAGCAAAAGCTGTGCGCAAACGTGGCTGCACAGATTATGGCCTTTGCTTGTGGCAAGGACGATGAAAAGAGAAACAAAAACTTCGAAGGCGGTCGTCCTTCCAGCATTATCGTAGGCGAGCAGTTGACCCCGGAAGCCATTGGCGCATTGCTGGCGCACTATGAGAATAAGGTTATGTTCCAGGGCTTTGTGTGGAACTTGAACAGCTTTGACCAGGAAGGTGTTCAGCTGGGCAAGATTTTGGCAAAGAAAGTTTTGGCGCATGATACAGACGGTGCGCTCAGAGCCTATAGCGATCTGCTATGCATTTAATATGAACAGCCGCTGGCCAGTTGGCCAGCGGCTGTTTTTAGGTTAATGTGATGGTCATGGTATTGCGGTAGGTCTCACCGCTGGGCAGATGCACAAGATGTTCCTGTTTTGCCAGGTCTTCCATATAGGCGCTGTGAGAGGGCAGGCTGACCCAAGGCTCAATGCAAACATAGGGGGCATCGACTTTCGGTGCGTGCCAAAGGCCCACAAAGGGGTAGTCCGGGTAGGACACAGCCACGGAACGGCTGGATTTTTCCGAGCAGATGGTCACCGTCCGGGCAACATCCTGCAATATGACCGCATCCAGATCAAATAGCTCGTGCTTCAGAGGAATTGTCGTGTTGTTTTCCAGTGTGAAGGCGGAGGTTGTACCGGCCAGGCGATAATTATTGGGGTCAAGATCAATGCGAACCGGCTGGCAGGGCTGGTCGAAGACCAATTTCCAATCTGTAAAGTTGCCTTCGTTATGCAAAGGCACGTTAAAGCCGGGGTGTCCGCCAATGCCGAAATACATCATTCGGTCATCCCGATTTTCCACGAAACAGGTCTTGATGATGGTGTTGCCCTCTAAGCGGTAGGTGATGTGGAAGGCAAAGCGGAAAGGATACATTTTCCGGGTGGTATCGTTATCTTCCAGGGCAAACCGCACAGAACTGTCCGTCTGCTCTGTGACGGCAAATTCTGTGCCGATGCAGAAGCCATGGCGGGTCATAGGATATTCTTTTCCGTCCAGCAGATATTTGTCGTCGGTGAGTCGTCCTACATAGGGGAACAGGTTTGCATCCCGGCGCTGCCAATATTGAGGGTCACCCTGCCACAGATACTCTGCACCGTCTTTTTGGATGCTGTGCAGAACAGCGCCCACAGAATCCAAAACAACTTCCAGATTCTTATTTTTAATTGTATACAAGCTCATAGATATTCTCCTTAGAATTTTTTGCTTTCCAGGGCTTCTTCGGTTGCGTGAACGGCCTGGGATATGGTTTCGCCGCCTCGCAGAACGATGTAGCTGTAAAGGGCATCAATGATCGCCAGCTGAGCGATCCGGGAGGTCATGGCCAAAATGCTGTATTTTGTTTCCTGGGCATTGGTGTGCAGCAAGTAGTCGCTGTGCTTATCCACAGGGGATTTGCCGTGGTTGGTAATACAAATGGTGGTTGCACCCCGGGACTTTGCCTGTTCCAACGCAGCAACAATATCCACAGAAGAACCGGAGTGAGAAATGGCGACTACCACATCATCCGGCCTTAAATGGGAAGCTACGATCATTTGCATATGGTTGTCAGAATAGGCACTGGCTGGCAAACCGGCTCGTAAAAACTTGTGAGCCGCATCCTGGGCGATGGGGGCAGAGTTGCCTAATCCAATAATGGAAATGGAACGGGCTTTGCGCAGCGCTTCTGCGCTTTGTTCCATCGCTATGGGGTCAAGATATGCCCGGGTTTCGTCCAGGGTGATCTTAATATCGGCAATATGCTTGTTGTAGATATCCATAATGGCATCGTCGGGAGAAAAAACCAGGTTCCCGGTGAGGTTGCCGCCCATTTCCCGGGCTACGTTGATTTTCAGCTGCTGATAGCCACTTAAGCCCAGGCGCTTGGCAAACCGAATGACGGTGGCATCGCCACAGCCACACACGGAAGCCACTTCGCTGATGGATAAGCTGATCAGCTCGGCCGGGTTATTCAGAAGCCAGTCCGCAATTTTTCGTTCGCCCCGTCCAAGGGTGTCATACAGGCTGCGGATTTTACTCAGTGTTTGCTCCATTTCAGACCTCCCGGGTGTTATTTTCATTATTATACCATTTTCGGTAAAATAATCAAACAGTATTTTCAAAAAAAGACCCCTGTCCTATTGCAAAAAAGGGGGCATT
>JAZQWQ010000149.1:0-6102 GCA_045632385.1 Faecousia sp. | reverse complement strand
TGGGCAAAGGAGTAAATTATGGATTTAGAAGATTTGAAGTTTAATTTTGGCTGCGCCTCCTGTGGCTATAAAAAGCAGGATGCCGAAAAGCCCTTGGGGCATATCCCGGTAAGCCGGGTAATTGAAAAGCTGGATGAATGTTTCTCCCGTAACGATATGGCAGAGGCTGGTCGGCTTCTGGATTACTGGCGCAAAGAGGCGGTCACGTTGCGGGACAAGCGTGGCGAACTGACCGTGGTCAGTGAGCAGATCGGTTATTTCCGGAAAACGGCAGAACGGGAAAAGGCGCTGGAAGCAGTTTCCCGGGCGATGGAACTGATTGGACAAGACCCGGATAACGTTTCCCACGGCACGATCCTGCTCAATGCCGCCACCACGTTGAAGGCATTTGGAAAGGCTGAAGAAGCACTTCCCCTTTACGACCAGGCTTTTGCGTTATACAAAGCCCATTTGGCAGAGGACGATGTGCTGTTTGCCGGGTACTATAATAATTACGGCTTGGCCCTGGCCGATTTGGAGCGTTATCCGGAAGCAGAAGATGCTTACCAAAAGGCACTGTCCATTATGCTGCAAAAGAAAAACCAGCTGGATGGTGCGATCACTTATCTGAATATGGCGCAGATGTACCCTTACTGGGACGAAAAATCTGCCGCAGACATCAAGCTTTGCTTAGAACAAGCAAAAAAAATCCTGGAAAATCCTGAAAACGAACAAAACGGCTACTATGCCTTTGTACTTTCCAAGTGTGCGCCTGCTTTTCGGGACTTTGGCAAAGCAGCGTTTGCCGAAAAGTTGGAGAAATTATCGGAGGAAATCTATGCAAGGAATTGAACTTTGCAAAGCCTATTATGAAGCCTATGGAAAGCCGATGCTGGAGGCGCAATTTGCCGACAAACTACACCGGATTGCAGTTGGCTTGGTAGGAGAGGGTTCTGAGTGTCTGGGCTATGACGATAAACTTTCCCAGGATCACGATTTTGAGCCGGGCTTTTGCCTGTGGATCACCCGGGAGGACGAACGGGATTTTGGCTTCCGGCTGGAACGAGCCTATGCCAAACTGCCCAAAACCTTTGAAGGGTACACAAGAGCGCCTTTATCCCCGGTTGGTGGCAACCGGCACGGTGTGCTGGTAATTGATGATTTTTACGAAAAGTTCCTGGGCACTTCCACCGTTCCGGAAACCATTGCACAGTGGCTTTCTATCCCATCTGCCACGTTACGTACTGTGGTCAGCGGACAGGTTTGGCAAGACGATTTGGGTGTCTTTTCCCAAATCCGGGAAAGTTTGCAAGCCGGATATCCGGAGGATATTCGACTGAAAAAGCTTGCCGCCCATACCATTATGATGAACCAGGCCGGACAGCACAATCTGGGACGGTGCTTGGCACGGGATGAGATGGGCGGTGCGCAGCTTTGTATCGCCGAATTTGTCCGTCACGCAATTTCTGCAATTTATCTAGTGAACAATGTTTATGAGCCATTTTACAAGTGGGCTTATCGTGGGATGCGGGAGCTGCCGATTTTGTGGGAACTGGAAAGCGCCCTCACTTCCCTGCCCCTAAGTGATCATCCGGAAGCTTTGGTTGCTGAGGTCGCGCACAGCTTCGCTGAAGCATTTCGCGCGCAAGGTATCTCTGATGCTTCGGGCGATGCCCTCTGCGCCCACGCATATGCCATTACCAACGAGATCACGGATGCCAATATCCGCAATATGCACGTAATGGACGGTATCTGAGCAGGTTTTCAGCGCGCTATATACAACAAGAAAAAATTGTGGTATAATGCAGAAAAATAAAAGACCGCAAGCGGAGGACTTGATCTATGGTTTTGATCGAATGTTTCACCGAATCCCATATTGATAACATCGCATCCTGTTTGCACTTATGCCCGGAAGTTATGATTTTGGTGGGCGATCTCACGCAAATGCGGAAACCCATCCGGCAGTATCGGCAGGTGCTGCGTCTGCGGAAGCAGAAAACAAAAATTCAAGCTTGTGATGTACACAAGAAAGATTTTACACAGATCAAAAATGCGCTGGCACAGCTGATTGCTGCAGATGGCGAGTACGTAATCGATATGACCGGCGGTGACGAGCCTGTCATTATGGCAGTGGGCGCGTTGATTGCCGGTCTGGATGAAAAAAAGCGGAAACAGGTATGTGTGCAGACCTTTGACCATCTAAATGGTTTGATATACGACAACATTAACAACAATACACGCTATCCCAGCGAAGATGTAACGCTCACGGTAGAGCAGTTACTTTTGCTGCACGGTGGCAAAATGCACCCGGATGCCTATCAACCTGAGGCAGCATGCCAAAAAAATGCTGTGGCAGAACTATGGCAGATTGTGACTGAGGATCCAAAAAATTGGAACCATTTGGTGTCACTGTTAAATGAGTTCGAGAGCCGGGCCGGATTTGGTATGCAGATATCCCTGCAGTTTGACGAGATTCGTGACGGCATTTCCGATTTTGCAGGAAAAATAGCAGAATTACGACCGTTTTTAAAAAATTTGCAGGATCATAAGGTGATTCGCATCACCCCAAAAAGCAATGCGCTGGAATACGTCTACCAATCCAATTTGTTGCGTTACTGTATGCTCAAAGCCGGAAACGTACTGGAAGTAAAGACCCTTTTAGAAGGTCGTGACGTAAACAAAAACGGTAAGCCCCTGTTCTGCGACAACCGTATGAGCGTCACAATGGACTGGGACGGCATCGTTTTCGATCCGGAGAAAAAAGTAGCTGAAACCCGCAACGAGATTGATGTGGTGCTGATGTGCGGTTTGACGCCGCTGTTTATTTCTTGCAAAAACGGCAATGTTGCTGAAGAGGAGTTGTACAAGCTCAACACGGTAGCTGCTCGTTTTGGCGGCCCCTATGCCAAGAAAATGCTGATCGCTACAGATTTCGATCGCAAGAGTCCTGCATCAAAACGTGCTTTTGCACAACGGGCTTGGGATATGGATATTCTCCTTGTACCCGATGGTGCTTGTCTGTCATCGACTGAGTGGCGGAATATCTTCAAGCAAGCTATGCAAAACACTACCTCTGTTCCCATTGAAAAAATGCTGTCCAATGCGTATATTATGCTGGGTGTGGGAGACAAAAAACAGCTGGAGCAGTATGTGAAAGAGGCGCAGGACTATTTGCAGCAGGATCGGGAACATTACATAGAACTCTCCGACGAGGAAGCACCGGCTACCCTGGAACACGGAAAGATCTGTAAGCTGGTTCCTCTGGCGCAACGGGTAGAGAAGACCCGGTATTTAGAATATACCCAGGAAAGCAGGCTTATTTTCGCCCTGATGGTAGCAGAGGATGAGCAGGACTATGTGTATATCCAAAGTTCTGCCGACTTATATAAAAACCCGAAGGAAAACTGTTACACATATCCCCACTACATTTATGCAGACCTGCAAAATCCGGTAGAAGGGCTGCAGGTAACATCGCCAAAGAATATTCAGTCCATTACAACCGAATTCGAATGGGATTGTTACTGCATCGTATTTGCAGCATATATGAAGCTGTGTAAGCAGTGTGAGAAAAACGTAATTCCCCACAAGACCGAACGGGCGATGCTGCTTTATAAGAATGCAAAGAAAGAGACGGTTCATCTGGGGAAAAAGATCGTCAGCGGCAAGCTGCTGCCTTTGGCTATTTCTGATTCTTTTCAGCATACCCTGCACACAGATCACCGCCGCAGTTCCCGTACGGAACTTTGCTTGCTGACCGAGGGAAAAGAAATCAACTATGTACTGCGTACCACCCATAACGATCAATATTTTGAAAAAGTTGGTGGTGAGGACGAATATTACAAGGACACCACCCAAAAACAAGAGATAGAATATCAGATCATCACCTGGGATGAAATCCCGGGAGATCTGTCTGCTCTATACTACTGACAGAGAGGTTTTCAATATGGCATATGAAGATCTGACATTAAAAGACCTGATGGATAATATTTGCCCACAGCCAAAGCCAAAGGTCCCCTACACACCGAATAAAAAAGAACCGACTTTTGACGAACTGCTGGAAACCCTCATTCCGGAAGAACCAACACAACTGGATTTAGATCTGTGCATCCAGGAAGCGATGGAACGTCTTGCCTCCTGTCACCTGGCAGAGCAAGATCTGCAATACATCCGGGAATTTCTCACCTTGCACGTACAGGTAAATCAAGACTTGGATGCAAAGAAAGAGGCAAAGCAGGCCTACTACAATCTGATTTTGTACTGCGAAGAAAAGGAAAGCATCCGTCGTCTGGCAGATGTTCTGCGTAACGCTTTGCAGATTGGCCGTTCCAACACGCTCTACATTACAGAAAGCGCTCTGATTCAGAAGGTGTGTTCCAGTGTTTCTACACGCAGCGCGACCAATGATGTCCGTTTTTCTATTCCTTACGGCACCAGATTTATCCTGATCGATGAATGTCAGGATAAGCCCATGCTGGATATGGAAGGTGGCGGAAATACCCGGGAAGCCAGCAAAAAGCGTATCCGGGAATACAATGCCACTTGGAAGACGGTCATTGATTTTGTTACCAATAATCCCAATACTATTTTGATAATCGGTTGCGAAAAGAGTGTCTACCGCAATACGATCCGCCCCTTTGCAGAGCTGTCTCAGGTGCTGTGCAAGCGCCACATTCAGCTTCTGCCCCAATCCCAGGATGAACTGATTGAAGATTGCCTGGAAGAGCTTGGGAAATCTATATTTGAAGTGGCCGATGACTTTGTACCGGCATTAAAAAACTATTTTGCCAACGTATACCCCATTGCGGAACAACGGGGACAAAACTTTGTGCGTCAGCTGGTTGGCCAGATCTACAGCCTGTATTTCAGTAAGAAGCAGGATTGCCGGATCCTGGATGCCTCCTGCGTACCCCAGATAGACTTGCTGACCCAATCGATTGAAAGCATTTTGGGTAAGATGGACGAACTGGTAGGTCTGGAAACTGTAAAAGAGGAGTTCCGTAACTTCTATCGTATGCAGGTTGCAGGCTTGGTTGACCAAGAAAACATGCGCTACCATATGGTCTTCAGCGGCAACCCCGGTACCGGTAAAACCACAGTTGCCCGATTGACCGCTGACCTGTTTTACCGGATGGGCATTATCAAAACCAACAAGCTGGTAACGGCAAAGCCTTGCGATCTGGTTTCTGAATGGATCGGCGGCACCGGAACTAAAGCAATGGATGTTATCCAAAGAGCCTATAACGGTGTGCTGTTTATTGATGAAGCCTACGGCTTTGCCAATATGGACAGGGGGCAGGAATTGCTGAACATCCTGCTGCAGGAAATGGAAAACAACAGCCACAAGCTGGTGGTCATTCTCGCCGGTTACACAGATGAGATGCGGGAGCTGATGAAAGCAAATCCCGGCATTGGCAGCCGTATCGGTCAGGAACTTTTCTTCGATGACTACACTGTAGCGGAACTGAAGCAGATCTTCCTGCAAATGTGCAAAATAGACGGCTTCACTCTGGATCCTGCTGCAGAAGACGAACTGGATGACTGCATCCACGCGCTGATGACCCGGGAATTCTTCGGCAATGCCCGGGATATCCGGAATATGCTGCAGGATCTGAAAGAAGCCTGGTCTGAGGACTATTACAATGCCTATGTGGCCAACGATCGGGAAGAAGTAGATGTGGAACGGGAATTCAAGCCCCATCACTTTGTAAAGATCATGCCCCCGAAAAAAGAGGTCAGCATTCAGGATCTGATTGGCCTGGATGTGATGAAACAGAAGCTGGAGACCTTTAAGCGGCAGGCCTTGTATCTGAAGCATCTGAAAGAAAAAGGCTTCACGAACTTGACGGATTTCTCCTTGCATATGATCTTCACCGGAAACCCCGGCACTGGCAAAACTACCGTAGCGAAGTTGATCGCAGACGATTTGTATTCCATCGGTATGCTGAAAACCAACCGATTGGTCGTGGCAGAGCGCAAAGATCTGGTCGGCATTTATGGCGACACCGCACAAAAAACAGCAGATGTCATCCGCAAAGCCGCAGGCGGCGTACTTTTCATTGATGAAGCGTACGCACTGTCAGGCAACCGGAACGGTAGCAACGAGTGTATTGAAGTGCTGCTGAC
>JAZQWQ010000148.1:0-2689 GCA_045632385.1 Faecousia sp. | reverse complement strand
TATCATAGTCTCAACGACCTTCTGCTTGAACTCACCGGTATGGCGTTTGTTAGGCACTCCTTTAGACATAGAAAAACACCCCATTTCTTAGTACAAGTATTATATCATACTTGTCTAACAAATGGGGTGCAGTTCAAAATTCTGCGGCTATTTTTCTTATAACTGTTTGAGTACTTCCAGGAGAAACTGCCAAATTCGCTCGGTAGAGGCGATTCCCAGCTTTTCACGGCTGGTGTGGATATCGTACATTTCCGGGCCAAGTGAAATACAGTCGAGTCCCGGAATCTTCTCAGAAAGCAAACCACATTCCAGTCCTGCGTGGATGGCAAGAATCTCCGGTTCTTTTCCATACATTTCTTGATAAACCTTGACCATTGTATCCCGCAGAGCAGACTCTTTTTTATATTCCCACGCAGGGTATTCGCCCATTTGGCTGTAGGCAGCATCGTGGAAAGCGGCAACCTGACGGAGCTTTTCCAACAGGTCTTCTTTCTCTGTGTTGACACTGCTGCGGACAGAGAAGCTTAAGGAAAGCTCGCTGTCCAGCTTGGCGATACCCAGGTTCAAGCTGGTCTGCACCAGACCGGGAATTTCCTCGCTCATTGCCTGAATACCGTTAGGCACAGCGCAAAGAAGGGAGATCACCTTGGCAGAAAGTTCTGCAGACAAGGCATTTCCGCCCAAGGCTTCTACGTTTTCGCCACGAATGATCGCTTCCGGCTCGTCGTACTGCTCCCGAACCTCCTGCTGCAACGTATCAATAATTTCGTTAATAGGATCTGCGTTCATACCCAGCATAACAGCCGTTACCTGACAGCTGCGGGGAATGGCATTATCCTTCGCGCCGCCGGCAAGCGATGTGATGCTCAGAGGCATAATTTTCTGAATACGGCCAAGTAGTTCGCCCATGACCTTATTGGCATTGGCCCGGTTTTTATGAATTTCCGCACCGGAGTGGCCGCCTTGCAACCCCTCTACCACCAAGCGGATACACGGGCCATACACAGGATGCTTGGGGGCAGGCAGAGAAATGGTCGCGGTTGCGCCGCCGGCACAAGCGACAGTAAACACACCCTCTTCTTCGGAGTCTAAATTGATTAGCGTCTTTCCCTTTAATGCGGACAAATCCACAGAAGCTGCGCCCAAAAGGCCGATCTCTTCGTCAACGGTAATCAGCACTTCCAGGGGCGGATGGGGAATATCCTTGGATGCCAAAAGCGCCAGCGCCATCGCTACTGCAATACCGTTATCACCACCCAAGGTCGTACCCTTGGCAAAGACGAACTTCCCATCGTGGGTAATATCCAGGCCTTGGGTGTCCATATCGATGGGGCAATCCGCATCTTTTTCGCAGACCATATCCATATGACCCTGAAGAATCACTGCAGGACGGTTTTCCAAACCCAGGGTGCCGTTTTTGAAAATAATGACGTTGTTATCCGGATCCTGAATATATTGCAGTCCCTGCGCTTGAGCAAAGGTTACCAAGTAATCACTGATGGCCTTGGTATTGCCGGAGCCATGGGGAATGGCGCAAATTTCTTCAAAATAGGCAAATACTGCTTCCGGTTGCAAGCCGGTCAATTTCTTGGTGTTCATAGTATCGCTCCTTCCAATTGTTAAAACAAGTATAACACAAAGGCAAGAAAAAGTCCAACGATAACAAAAAAAGACCGCAGGAAAATCCTGCGGTCTTTTCATCTTTACATTAGGGGATCAGGCACAAAACCAGAGTCAGCACCAGCCAAGCCAATGCGACCCACTTTGTAGCGCTGGCCAGAGTCTTATCCAGGCTCTTGCCACTCTTGCTCAGGTAAGAGTCAGAGTTGCCGGACAAAGCGCTGGACAGGCCAGCCTCCTTACCGGACTGGAGCATAACCACAACAATCAGCACCAGGCTGGCGATCACTTCGAAAACGATCAGAACGATCTTGATTGCGGACATAGGCTTCTTCTCGGTAGTACCGGTAGTGGTAGTCTCTTCCTCATGATCGTGGTCATGGTCGTGAGCCTCAGTACCCTTGGTAGCTTCTGCAGCAGCTTCGGTGGTTTCTACAGCAGCGGTAGTTTCCTCAGCAGCCTCAGTAGCAGCAGTGGTGTCAGCAGCAGTTGTCGTTGCAGCAGCAGTGGTATCGCCGGTAGCGAAAACAGGAACAACCAAGCAAAGGGTCAGGCACAGAGCCAGCACCAATGCAAGGACGGATTTCAAATTCTTCATGTAGGTTTTCCTCCTCAAATATGAACCTCTCCCTTGGGAGTTTCGGTCTTTCTCAGCCCCGGCGCACTCCGGGAGCATAATTAGCCCAGTTATTGTAGCACAAGCTTTTTCAAAAAGCAAGGGCTATTTCGGTAAAATCTGTATTTTTTCTCACTTTGTAACCCAATTTCCCGTCGCTGCGCAGGTCAGATAGGCATTGATGAACGGATCCAGAGCGCCATCCATCACTGCGTTAACATTGGAAGTTTCGCAACCGGTACGGGTATCCTTGACCAGCGTATAGGGCATAAAGACATAGTTGCGGATCTGGCTGCCCCATTCGATTTTCTTCTGGACACCCTTAATATCGGAAATCTTGTCCAAATGCTCACGTTCTTTGATCTCTACCAACTTGCTGCGGAGCATACGCAAGCAGTTTTCCTTGTTCTGGAACTGGCTACGCTCGGTCTGACAAGCAACCACAATACCGGT
>JAZQWQ010000147.1:0-4814 GCA_045632385.1 Faecousia sp. | reverse complement strand
CTGAATTTTCCAAGCTGGGTCGTCAGAGAATATCTGCCGGACTGTCACAAACCTTTGTGAAGCGCTATCGAAGCAGAAACGCAAGAATCTTACTATACTTGTCTTTTCTGTTGGATCGCTGATCAAAGCGGTCCAATTTTTTATTACAAAAAACCGAAAGGAAGAAAAGAAAATGAGAAGAATTTTTGCAATCGTATTGACCCTGGTGATGCTGATGAGCCTCGCCGCCTGTGCCTCCTCCAACGGTGGCAACGAAACCACCGGTGCAGCCGCAGCTGTTACCGGCGTGGAAGACGGTGTCCTGACTGTCGCTATGGAATGTGCTTACGCACCCTACAACTGGTCTCAGCCCGATGACTCCAACGGCGCTGTGCCGATTGCCAACTCCGAAGGCAACTATGCTAACGGCTACGACGTTATGATGGCCAAGAAGCTCTGTGAGGCCAACGGTTGGGAGCTGGAGGTTATGCAGCTGGATTGGGACTCCCTGATCCCCGCTGTGCAGAACGGCACCATTGATGCGGTTATTGCCGGTCAGTCTATGACTGCTGAGCGTATGGAAGAAGTTGACTTTGCCGGTCCTTACCTGTACGCTTCCATCGTGTGCCTGGCTAAGACCGGTTCTGCCCAGGCAAGCGCCACCGGCATTTCTCAGCTCAGCGGTAGCTGCACCAGCCAGATGGGTACCATTTGGTACGACAGCTGCCTGCCTCAGATCAAGGATGCTGACATCCAGACTGCTGCTGAGTCCGCACCTGCAATGCTGATGGCTCTGGAAACCGGCGCTGTTGACTTTGTCTGCACCGATATGCCCACCGCACAGGGTGCTCTGGTTGCCTACCCCGATATGGTGATCCTGAACTTCTCCGGCACCGAGGACGATTTCGAAGTTTCTGACGAAGAAATCAACATCGGCATCTCCGTCAAGAAGGGCAACACCGTTTTGAAGGAAGCCCTGGACAGTGTCCTGAGCAAGATGACCGCTGACGACTTCAATGCTTTGATGAAGGACGCTATTGCTGTTCAGCCCATCGAAGGTTAATTAAAAATGCAGCAAGCCGAGGACACTCCCTCGGCTTGCACTGCGCAATGAAGTAAAGGAAAAGATACTTATGGATAAGCTTATTCAGCTTTGTGAAGATATCGCAAAGCTTTGGGGCAAATACGGTGATGCTTACATTACCGGTATGCAGAACACCCTGATTTTGGCAGTCAGTGCGACGCTGATCGGCTGTATCATCGGTTTTCTGTGTGGTGTGCTTAACACCATTCCCTGCAGCAGAAACGATTCTCTTGTAAAGCGTATTTTGGTGAAAATCGTCCGGGCTATCGTCCGGATTTATGTGGAAGTGTTCCGCGGCACACCTATGGTGCTACAGGCGGTGTTTATCTTCTATGGCCTGCCGTATTTTACGGATAATGCGGTGCAGTTCCGTGGTAACGAGGGTATTTGGATCGCCGCTTTGCTGGTCGTTTCCATCAATACAGGCGCGTATATGGCCGAGTCTGTCCGTGGCGGCATTATCTCCATTGACCCCGGTCAGACCGAGGGCGCAAAGGCCATTGGTATGACTCACGTGCAGACGATGACCAATGTGATCCTGCCTCAGGCGCTGCGGAATATTCTGCCTCAAATCGGCAACAACTTCATTATCAATCTGAAGGATACCTCTGTGATGTTTATTATTGGCTTCACGGAATTCTTTGCAACCCATAAGTCCGTTGCCGGTGCAACCTTTAAGTATTTCCCCTCTGCTGCGCTGGAAATGGTGGGCTATTTGATGATGACGCTGATTGCGTCTTTCCTGCTGCGGTGGATTGAAAAGAAGCTGGATGGCAACTCCAGCTACGAGCTTGTTCAGGTAGATGCCCTGACAATGTCTGCCGGTACTTACAATCACCCGGATAAGGGCAGCCCCTTTGACGAGCGCAGCAAAGAACACGGACTGAAAGGTGGTAAGTAATATGGAACAGTTATTGCAGATCAATCACCTTTCCAAAACCTTTGGCAAAAACGAGGTTTTGAAGGATATTGACTTCACCGTGAATAAAGGTGACGTTATTTCCATTATCGGTGCTTCCGGCTCCGGTAAATCCACGCTTCTGCGTTGTATCAACTTGTTGGAAACCCCCACCTCCGGTGAAATTTTGTTCCACGAGAAGAATGTGGCAGACCGCAAGGTCAAAGCTCACGAGTATCGCAGCCACGTGGGTATGGTGTTCCAGTCTTTTAACCTGTTTTCCAATATGTCTGTTCTGAAGAACTGTATGGTAGGACAGATGAAGGTACTGAAAAAGAGCAAGGAAGAGGCAAAAAAGACCGCCCTTTACTATTTGGAAAAGGTGGGTATGACCCCTTATATCAATGCAAAGCCCCGGCAGATTTCCGGCGGTCAGAAGCAGCGTGTGGCAATTGCCCGTGCCCTGGCAATGAATCCGGAAGTGCTTTTGTTTGACGAGCCGACCTCTGCCCTGGACCCGGAAATGGTGGGCGAAGTCTTAAGTGTTATGCAGGATCTTGCCAAAGAGGGTATGACCATGTTGGTAGTCACCCACGAAATGGCCTTTGCCCGGGATGTCAGTAACCGTGTGGTATATATGAATAACGGTGTGATTTGCGAGCAGGGCAGCCCGGAAGAACTCTTCGGCAATCCCCAAAAGCAGGAAACAAAGGATTTCCTGGCCCGCTTCCGCAACAACTAAAAAACAACCGACCGATTGTGTTCAATCGGTCGGCGTTTCTTTCGGTATTCCGGAGGGGGAAATCCGTTATTTTTTGGCATTTTCGCTGTAAGGGTTGCTTCGCGGCTGCAAAACCGTTATACTTTAGGCAAAACGATGAAACAGTATTGGGAGGTAAATGCAATGGTAAAAACTTATAAAATTGAGGTAGATTGCGCAAATTGTGCCAATTTATGCGAGAACGCCGTCAATAAAGTTCCGGGTGTGGAAAAAGCTACGATTAACTTTATGACCCAAAAGATGGTAATTACCTATGCAGATGGGGCAGAGGAAAAGACTGTGTGCAAGGCTATCTTAAAGGCCTGCAGAAAAATTGAGCCCGACTTTGAAATTGAACTATGACGAAAAAGCAGAAGAAAAATTTAATCAGAATTCTCATTACGGTGCTGTGGCTTGCGCTGTGCAATGTATTGCCGCTGACCGGCGTTCTCCGGGGGGCACTCTTTCTGGGGTGCTATTTCTTTATCGGCTACGATATCCTGAGAAAGGCTTGGTTGGGAATTGTTCGGGGAAATGTATTCAGTGAAAGCTTCTTAATGGCGGTGGCAACCGTCGGTGCCATTGTCCTGGCGGTGGCGCAGAAGACCGGCGACTATAATGAGGCTGTGGCTGTGATGCTTTTCTACCAGATTGGAGAATGGTTCCAAAGCTATGCGGTGGGAAAAAGCCGGAAAAATATAGCTGAGCTAATGGATATCCGTCCGGAATATGCCAATTTACTGCAAAATGGAAAAGTCCAGCAGGTATCTCCTGAGCAGGTAACCGTGGGAAGTGAAATTTTGGTGCACCCTGGTGAGAAAATCCCCCTGGACGGTATCGTGGTGCAGGGAAGAACAACGCTGGACACAGCGGCACTTACCGGAGAGAGCGTGCCCCGGGAGGTGGCAGAGCGGGATGTAGTTCTTAGCGGCTGCATCAATCTCACGGGACTGATTACGGTGAAAACCACCGGCAGCTTTGAAAATTCCACAGTATCCAAAATTTTGGAGTTGGTGGAAAACGCCTCCGGACGCAAATCCAAAACTGAGAATTTTACTGCCCGCTTTGCCCGGGTGTACACGCCGTTTGTGTGTATCAGCGCTCTTTTACTGACAGTTTTGCCACCGCTTTTTGGGCTGGGCGCCTTCTCTGTGTGGCTCTACCGGGCACTGACCTTCTTGGTTATCAGTTGTCCTTGCGCCTTAGTAATCAGTGTGCCGCTAAGCTTTTTTGCGGCCATTGGTGGCGCCAGCCGAGAGGGAATTTTAATTAAGGGCTCCAATTATCTGGAGGTTTTGGCAGATGTCCGCAATGTGGTGCTGGATAAAACCGGCACGCTGACAAAGGGCGAATTTGTTCTGACAGATATTATCACAAAAGAAAAAGCAGAGCGTTTGCTGGAATATGCCGCCCTGGCAGAAAGCGGGAGTAATCATCCAATTGCCAAAAGCATTGTCCGTGCCTGGGGTAGAGAGTTGGACGCTACCAGAATTGAAAATCTCCGGGAGCAAGGGGGCTGGGGTGTTACAGCCCGGATTGACGGCCAAGAGGTGGCTCTGGGAAATATCCGTCTGATGGAAAGTCTGCACATCACCCCGGAAGTGCCGGAAAAACCTGGCACAGGAGTCTATATGGCGATAGACGGCAGCTACTGCGGATGCTTTTTGGTAACAGATGCGGTAAAGGAAACAGCCCCGGAGGCAATTGGAAAACTGAAGAAGCTGGGAATCCGGAAAACGGTGATGCTCACCGGGGATAGCGAAGAAATCGCTGCCACAACTGCCCAAAGCTTGGGGATCGATGGGTTTTATGCCCAACTGCTGCCCGGGGATAAGGTGGAGAAGCTGGAGAAGATTTTAGAGCAGGAGCCGGGAAAGACTGCTTTTGTGGGCGACGGCATCAACGATGCCCCGGTGCTGACCCGGGCAGATGTGGGAATTGCGATGGGTGCCCTGGGCAGCGATGCAGCGATTGAGGCGGCGGATGTGGTGCTGATGGATGACAACCCTTTGAAAGTTTCAGTAGCAATTCAAATTGCCCGCCGCTGTATGAGGATTGTGCGACAGAACGTATGCTTCGCAATCGGAATAAAA
>JAZQWQ010000146.1:0-4935 GCA_045632385.1 Faecousia sp. | reverse complement strand
TGTCTGCCTGTTTTGAATACCGAAGACGGTGTTCTGGATTGGGAACTGACCCTGGCCGCCGGTGAAACAAAAGAACTGATTTTCGTGATCAACAAGGGCGAGCCTACCTCCGGTGATTACAACGCAGAAAAAGAAATTACTGAGAAATTCTGGCGCAAGGAACTGACCCGGCTGAACAATCTGCCCAAGTCCTGGCAGGAAGATCCGGAAACGTTGAAAATGGTGCGCCATATGGTTGCACAGATTCTGCAGCACATCACCTATAACGAAGGCAAGGATTATCTGTTTATCCGTCAGGGCGGTCTGCGCTGCATCGGCTTCCCCGGTGATACCATGTGGGTGTACGATGTTCTTCCCAGAATTGGTGATTTTGCAGACTACATTGAGCCCCTGTTTGATACATATTTCAACGTAATGCAACAGGACAGTGGTGAGATCGTCAACATCGGCATTTACTGGGCGATGATCACTTCCACCATTTTGTCCTCCTTTGGCAACTATTGCCGTCACAGCGGTGAAGCCGGAGAGCGTTTCTACCATAAGTACTGCGACAAAGCCTTTGCTGGCTTCCGTTGGATCAAAAACACCCGGGCAGAAACAGCCGACAGTGATACCCTTGTCAAGGGTCTGTTCCCACCCCTGCGCGCCTGCGACTATGAACAGGTGTATCAAAACTGGCAAATCACGGACTGCTACAACGTTATGAACATGAAGCCGTATCTGGAAGCGGCAAAACTGTTTGGGGATTCCCGGGCAGAGGAAATACAGCAAGAAATGGATGCATACGTAGACGCAATCAAATTCCATCTGCAGCCCTATCTGGATGAGCAAAAGGATTCTGACGAATTGTACATTCCTCTGCGTCCTGATGGAAATGATCAAGAATTGGTTCGGGATGACTATCCTATGTACCACTACCCTAAGTTTATTTTGATCGGTGCGTTGGACGCGTCCTACAGTGACAAAATCTACCGTTGGCTAATCAATGCCAACCGTTCCAATGGTGTCTTCTACGGCCGTACCCCGGTTTTGAAAGAGGGTGGCGTCTGGTACATTTCCGCCGCGGAAATCTCCTGGTTCCAGCTGTGGATGCAGATCGGCGATTACGAAAAGGCTCGTGAGATCTTGCGCACCCAGCGTCAGTACACCGTAACCGAAGAGTATTGTATGATGGAGCGTATCGTCATTGGCCAGCCCTACTATGTCCCCTGGAGTCCCAATGTCAGCGCAATGTGCCGCCTGATGTGGATGATGCTGGCCATTGAGGAGCTTGATGCATAACGGTCTTTTGGGGAATAATTAAAGCAATACGCAGTTACTTTATGCAACCAAAAACAGTGCTGAAAAGACTTTCAGCACTGTTTTTCTTTATATTTTCATTATTTTTCCTTTACCCTCTGGAAAAATTGTGGTACACTAATATATAGTTATTTTTTAGGGGGACACTATGAAACTTCCGCAGTTATCTAAAAAGAAAATTAACTATACCCTGCTATCGTTCTTGGCGCCTATGCTGGGTATGTTTTTTGTTATGATCATTCGGGGCTTTGAACCTTTTGGTAAGGTCTCAATGCTATATTCCGATATGTACCATCAGTACTACCCATTCTTTGTTGCGTTCCGCAAAGCGTTACTCAGTGGCGAAAGTCTGTTGCACAGCTGGAATGTGGGTATGGGTATGGATTATTTGGGGCTTGTTTCCTATTACCTCGCCTCGCCATTAAATCTTCTGAGCATTCTGGTTCCGGAAAGCCTGCTTTTGGAATTTTTTTCACTTTTGATGCCTTTGAAATTGGGTTTTGCCAGTTTGTTCTTCGCAATTTTCCTGAAGAAGATTTTCCGTAAGGACGATTTTTCCATTGTTTTGTTTGGTGCTTTTTATGCTCTGTGCGCCTGGACACTGGGCTATCAATGGAATATTATGTGGCTGGACACCTTTGCGCTGCTGCCGCTGGTGGCTTTAGGAACGGTTTCCCTGCTGAATGACAAGAAATTTATTCTCTATACCATTTCCTTGTTCTTGTCTGTTTATTCCAACTATTATATTGGTCTGTTTACCTGTATTTTTGTAGCGTTAAGCTTCGTCTGCTACGAGATTTGTCGTTGGGGCGGTTTTAAGAAATTTTTCTGCGATTTAGGTCGAATCGCCCTTTACTCTGCATTGGCAATCGGTATGACGGCCTTTTTGGAATTACCTGCCTATGCCGCATTGCAAACCACCTACTCCAGTGTAAATAAGTTCCCTGTAGGCTTTAAGCTGAATATTGCAGACGAAAATACCTGGAAAGGTCTTTTGGATGCGATGCGGCAGGTTGCCGGCAATATGAATGGAGGGATTTTGCCCAGCTTTAAGGAGGGTCTGCCCAATCTTTATTGCGGCTTACTGACCAACATCCTGGCATTTTTGTTCCTGACCTGTCGGCAAGTCAAGCTTCGGGACAAAATTTGCAGCGTATTTCTGCTTCTGTTTTTTAACGTCAGCTTTATCATCCGGCAGCTGGATTATATTTGGCACGGCTTCCATTTCACCAATATGATCCCCTACCGGTTCAGCTTCCTGTACAGCTTTATTATGCTGTATATGGCATACCGGGCCTACTTGCTGCGAAATCGTTTCCGTCTGTGGCAAGTACTGACAGCCGGAGTCCTCGCCGTTGCACTGGCTTTCTGCTACAACGATTGGTCCGACATTGTCTACTGGGCCTATAACGGTGTCTTTTTGGTGCTGTATCTTGTGGTGCTGATCTATCCGTTTTTGGAAAAGCTCCCTAAAAAGGATGCAACGTTCTCAGAAAAGAAAACCTTTGTACTGGCACGAAGTGAGCGCAGATTGCTATCAGGCCGTCTGTTGCTGGGGATCCTGTTGTTGGAGATTGCCCTGAATTTGGTAAACTTCGGTGTGAATTTCACCGGAACAACTGTCAGTAACTACCCTCGAGGCACCATTTATTCTGAGTCTATGCTGCGGTATATGAACGAGCAATCTCAGGATGAACTGTTTTACCGTGCAGAAGCCACGCACTCTCAAACTTTAAATGACGGCGCTTTGAATGGTTATAACGGTATTTCCACTTTTACAAGTTCTGCAAATGTCAGCACAACACGATTCTTAAAGGCTTTGGGCTACGGTGCAAAAGACACCTATAATCGGTACTGCTTCGAGGAAAGTTCCCCTGTTTCCAATCTGTTCTTAAACTTAAAATATATGCTGGAACGGCAAGGTCATGTGGAGGATAATCCTTACTTTGAGGAACTACACCACTTTGGTGATGTATATCTTTTGGAAAACAAAGCATATCTTCCTCTGGGCTTTCTGGCAGAAAACCAGCTGATTGACGTAAGTTTTAATACCTTAGAAAATACGTTCCATTTCCAAAATAAGTTATTCTCCGCAGCTACGGGAGTGCAGGAGGATGTCTGGAGCTTCCTGGAAGAAAAAAATCTTTCCATTTCCGGAACGTCTGTAACCATCACATCCCAGGACAAAACCGGTTACAGCGCATATCGCACAGAGCAAGATGCCGGTGGCACCATCGTATACAAATACATTGCTGACCGGAAAGGTTTTGTGTGTATCAGTTTGGATCTGTCCAAAAAGAATTCTTTCTCTTTCTGGAAAAACGATGTGGAGTTGTACAACGAAACCTACAGCATCCCTCAATCCCTATCTGTTTGTCAGGTAGTCCCCGGAGATATCATCGAAGTTCACCTGACGTGCAAGGCCGACGAGAACGGCACCATCCGGCTTAAGTGCGGTGTTCTGAATGGGGAAGTTTTTCAAAAGGGCTATGATGTTTTGAGTGCCTCCACGCTAAAACTTACCACCTTTGAAAACACAAAAGTGGAGGGTATGATCTCCTGTAACCGTAACGGTGTTCTCTACACCTCTATTCCGCAAAACGGCAACTGGAAAGCCTATGTTGACGGAAAAGAAGCGCAGATCATCAACATCGGCAACGCAATGGTTGGCCTGTTGATGTCTGAGGGCACGCACACAGTCCGTTTTGAATATCACAACGCTGCATTCTCCCTGGGTTGGAAAATCAGTCTGACCTGTGTCCTGGTCTTCACAGGGCTTGTGTACAGTATCTACAAGCCCCGGCGCAAAAAAGGAAAATACGAAAATTAAGAAAAGCCGGAAGCAATTTGCTTCCGGCCTTTTATTGTCATGCCGTCCGCAAGTGTCCGGGGGGCACTTGCAGGCATAAAAACGACCCCCACTTTTAAGTGGAGGTCTATAATATGTTGGCATTACCTATCTTCCCGGGCAGTCGCCAAGTATCGGGGACCCCACGAAGGCGAACGGCCTTTGTGGGGAGAGGAAAAGCCAAGATACAGCCGGAATTTTCTGCTTGCGGAAAATGGAGCATTGTATCTTGTGCTTTGACGAATTGTCGGCGTATATGTGCTTAACTTCTGTGTTCGGGATGGACGCGTTGCTCCGCGCTGCCAGTGGCAGGTACAGCGGAGCATAAGCGTGGGCAGCGGTCTGCAAGAAACGAGCCTGTTTAGCCAGGCGAAGTTTCTTCAGGGCACCGCAACCGGAAACAGGTGGATGTCCACCGTTCCCATCCCATATCTGTGCATAAAGAAAGAGCCAGGATTTCTCCTGACTCTTTAGTGTTCGCATTACCTATCTTCCCGGGCAGTCGCCCGCCAAGTATTGTCGGCGTACATGTGCTTAACTTCTGTGTTCGGGATGGGAACAGGTGGACCCACATGACAATCAACACAAACTCTTATGGATGGCTGTTAACCATCTTTTATATGTAAAGCCATAGTGGCTAAACAACATTTGGTGACCCGTACCGGATTCGAACCGATGTTAACGGCGTGAGAGGCCGCTGTCTTAACCACTTGACCAACGGGCCATGGTGCACCTTCAGGGACTCGAACCCGGGACCCACTGATTAAGAGTCAGTTGCTCTACCAACT
>JAZQWQ010000145.1:0-13969 GCA_045632385.1 Faecousia sp. | reverse complement strand
TCCGTACAAAAACACCTGGACGAATTCCAATAAAATACAGCCGCCTGAAAAACAGGCGGCTGTTTTCTTTATGCGCGAATACTCGTCCATTTGCCGCTGCGGAAACGGAAATAGGACATCAGGAATAAGAACATCTGATCCGCAAGCATACCGACCCAAACACCCACAATACCCAAGTGGAAGCCAAAGCCGAAAATGTAAGCTACTACGGTTCGCAAAATGGTGATCGACAAAATTGCCGCAATAGCGGTAAACAAAGTATCGCCGGCACCACGCAGACAACCCATATAGATGACCTGACGGATCTGGAACAGGACAACCGGGATAACCATCCACATCATTCGCATACCAATTCCCACGATATGCGCCTGGCTGGGGAAGAACAGTTCCATAATCCACTGCCAGGACAGCAGCAAAAATACTGCCAGCACCACAGAAATCACAATGCCATAGAACTGGCAGGCCTTGCCGTAAGCCTTTGCCAGATCCGGACGCTTCTGACCGAGACTTCTGCCGATCAGGGCTACCGCCGCTGCCTGCAAGCCATCGCCAAAGGCATAGGTAATCGTGATCACATTGGCCGCCACCTGATGGGCTGCCATAGAATCGTCACCGGTTTTGGCCGCCATAATTGCAAAGGCGGTCATACCGATACGCATCAGCAGCTGCTCGGCAAAGATACTGTAACCAAACTTACACAGCACCCGGAATGCCTCCCAGCGGGGACAGATCTTCTCTTTAAAGATGTAAGGAATACTCAGGAAGTGTCCCTTGCGGAACAAGGATGCTACGCTGATTACAAGGCTGACCGCCGAACCCAGCACCACAGAAAGCGCTGCGCCCTGAACACCCAAAGCCGGGAAGCCCAGGTTGCCGCCAATGAGCAAATAGTTAAAGACGATATGCAAGGTATTGGAGATCAAGTTGGTGATCATAGTGATCTTCGTATCTCCGGCGCCACGCTGGGCGCTGTTGATCACCATCTGCATGCACTGAAAAATACTGCCACCCATGACGATCTTCATATACACCACAGCCATATCGTGGGTATTTTCCGAAGATCCACAGAAGCGGATAATTCCGTCAGCGCCGAACACAAACAAGGCTGTAATGACCAACGTTGCCAAAAAAGCAAACACCACCGCCGTAAGCAACGTGACATTTGCGCTGTCCCGACGACCCTCGCCCTGTCTTCGGGCAATGACCGCAGAGGCCGCAACACCCAATGCAATAAACAGACCCAGACCCAACAATCTGGGTTGGGCGGTAAGACCTACCGCTGTCACCACATCTGAGCCAAGCGGGCTGACCATCAACGTATCGATAAAGCCAGCCATTGCCACAAAAACACATTCAATGATAGCAGGCCAAGACATGCGGAAAGTTTGCCTTAAAATTCCTTTTTCTAATGTCATCAGTTTCACTTTATGCGTCAGCCTTCCCATTTTTTGCTCATTATAGCACTGTCAACCCTATACAACAAGGTTATTTATCAAGGGAATCCTGCTTTTATTTTTTACCCTTTTATACACGAATGGAAGTCCACTTGCCGCTACGGAAACGGAAATAGGACATAATAAACCGACCCAGCTGGTCAGCTAAAATACCCATCCAAACACCGGCAATGCCCCAATTCAAACCAAATCCGAACAAATAGGATACCACCGTTCGCAAAATCGTTACAGACAAAATCGCCACAATTGCCGTATACAAGGTGTCGCCAGCGCCACGCAGACAGCCCATATAGATGACCTGTCGCACCTGCACCAAAACAATAGGGATACCTATCCACAAAATATATCTGCCAATTTTCACAATTTCCGTCCGACCCGGGAAGAACAGCGTCATAATCCAATCTGCCAACAGCAGATAAAGCACCGCCAACACCAGGGATATGATAATGCCGTAAAATTGGCAAGCTCTGCCATAAGCTTTTCCCAGATCCGGCTTTTTCTCTCCAAGGCTTCTTCCAATCAGCGCTACCGCCGCCGCCTGCAAGCCATCGCCGAAGGCATAGGAAAAGGTCAGCACATTCATAGCAACCTGATGCGCTGCCATAGAATTATCACCGGTTTTCGCTGCCATAATTGCTGTGGCAGCCATACCAATGCGCATCAGCATCTGCTCAAGGAAAATACTGTATCCAACCTTACACAATGTCCGGAACGCTTCCCAGCTGGGACGAATTTTCTCTTTGACGATATAATAAACGCTCAGGAACTGCTCTTTGCGGAACAGGGATGCCACGCTGATAAAGAAGCTTACCGCATAGCCCAGCACTGTTGCAACGGCTGCGCCACGAACACCCAATGCCGGAAAACCAAGTTTACCGCCAATGAGCAGATAGTTAAATACCACATTCAGGGAGTTTGCTGTCAGGTTAGTGATCATTGTGATCCGGGTATTTCCGGCGCCTCTCTGGGAGCTGTTGATCACCCTTTGTATACATTCGAAAGATATTCCTCCCATCACAATTTTCAGGTACTGTACCGCGATCGTGTGCGTGTTTTCCGAAGAACCGCAAAACCGGATGATGCTGTCTGCGCCAAAAAGAAACCCTGCCGTAATGGTTGCAGCCGCCACAACAGAAAACAAAATTGTCGTGAGCAGCGTGGCATTGGCGCTGTCCCGACGTTCTTCTCCGTATCTGCGGGCAACCACAGCAGAAGATGCTACTCCCAGCGCCAGAAACAGCGCAAGGCCCATTAGTCTTGGCTGAGACACAAGGCCCACCGCCGCCACCGCATCCGGGCCAAGGGAACTGACCATCAAGGTATCCACAAAGCTGGTCAGTGCCGCAAAAATACTCTCGATCACAGCCGGCCAGGCCATACGAAAGGCTTGTTTCAATATGCTCTTTTCCAATGTTATTGGCTTCACTTTGCATGCCAGCTTTCCTCGTTTTTGCCAATTATACCACCCTCTGTTTCGCTTTTCAATATTTATTGTTTGCTTTTTCCTGCAGATATGTTATATAATAGCGTTAATTATTTCCCCTTAAGCAACAAAGAAACGGAGATAATCCCTATGAACATTGTAATTATCGGTATGGGTTCCATCGGCAGAACCATTCTCAAGACCCTCTTTAACAAGGAGCACACCCTTACCATTATCGACGAAGACAAGAATCGGATTGAAAATCTGATTGAAAAGTACGACGTGATGGGTGTTGTGGGCAACGGTGCCAGTATGGACATCCAAAAAGAAGCCGGTGTGCAGGAAGCCCAGCTGGTGATTGCCCTGACCGGCAGTGATGAGCTGAATATTCTGGCCTGCCTGGTAGCCAAAAAGGTTGGCGCACAAAACACCATTGCCCGTGTCCGAAACCCGGACTACCGGAAGCAGATCATTGCGATGAAGGATGACCTGGGCATTTCTATGGTTGTCAATCCGGAACAGCAAACCGCTGACGAAATTTTCAACATCATCAACCTCCCCTCTGTGGTTCAGGTGGAACACTTTGCCAAGGGCAAGGTTTCTCTTGTGGAAGTTGTGGCGGAAAAAGGCTGCTCTCTGATCGGCGAATCTCTGATAACTTTGGGACAAAAGCTTCGCACCAAGGTCCTGATCTGTGCCGTTCAGCGTGGAGAACAGGTGATCATTCCCTCCGGTCGGTTCGAAATCCAGGAGGGTGACCGCATCCACTTTACCTCCAACGCGAAGACCCTGGGTGAATTTCTCTCGGAAGTACATCTGGAAAAATCTCCCCTGAAAAACGTTATGATCGTCGGCGGCGGTCGAATCGGCTATTATTTGGCAGACGCTTTGTCCAAGAAGAAATATTCCGTAAAGCTGATCGAAGATAATGTGCAAAAAGCAGAGGCTTTGGCAGAAGATCTGCCCCAGGTTACCGTGATCTGCGGCAACGGCACCCAGCACGATCTTCTGATTGAAGAGGGTATTGAAGCGATGGATGCTTTCGTCGCCCTGACGGATATTGACGAAGAAAATATGATCGTTTCCATGTTTGCCAAGAAAAAGCACTTAAAAAAGACCATCACCCAAATCAAAAACGATGATCTGTATGGTATCTTAAACGAGCTGAATATTGAAAACACTGTTTCTCCCAAACAGATCGTAGCCAACATTATCATCAGCTACATCCGCGCGCTGGCCAACACTGTGGGCAGTAACGTTTTGACCTTGTATCGCCTGGTTAACAATCAGGTAGAGGCACTGGAGTTCTCTGCACGAAAAGATGCAAAATTCTACAATAAACCCCTGAAAGAATTGCGCATCAAGAAAAATTGTCTGATCGCCTGTATTATCCGCCAAAACGAAGTCATCATCCCCGGCGGTGATTCCTATATTCAGCTGGGCGATAACGTGGTAGTCGTTACGACCCACAAAGACTTTGATGATTTGGCCGATGTGTTTGAATAAACAACGAGGTATCTATGAATTACAAGAAACTTGGGAAGATTCTTGGTAAAATTATGATTCTGGAGGGCATTTTAATGCTCGCGCCTCTGGCAGTCAGTTTCTTCTATCGAGAATCCTGGATACATAAGCTGGCATTTCTCATTCCCATTATCGCTGTTACGTTTTTGGGTTTTTTGCTGCAGCTTCCGAAACCGAACCGAAATAACCTATACCAGAAAGAGGGTTTTGCCTTAACAGCAATGGTTTGGATCATAATGACGCTGTTTGGCGCCATTCCCTTTGTCATCAACGGAGATATCCCCAATTATATCGATGCTTGCTTTGAAATTATGTCCGGCTTTACCACCACCGGCGCCAGCATTATTACGGACATTGCCACCATTTCCCATTCCTCCCTGTTTTGGCGAAGCTTTTCCCACTGGATCGGCGGTATGGGTATTCTGGTATTCGTGCTGATTTTCATCCCGGAAAGCAACGACGGCTCTTCTATGCATCTGCTTCGGGCAGAAAGCCCCGGTCCGCAGGTGGGCAAGCTGGTTTCCAAAATGAAGGTCACCACCCGTATTCTGTATCTGATCTACTTGGGATTGACCGTGCTGGAAGTAATCGTTTTGATGCTGGACAAGCCCATTGCCGGCTACGAAGACGAGCAGTTCTTCTTCAGCCTGCTTGCCGCTTTCGGCTGCGCCGGCACCGGCGGCTTTGGTTTCCTCCCCGGAAGTATTGAGATGCTGCATCCCTTCTCCCAATACACTATGGCGATCTTCCTGATCTTTTTTGGTGTCAACTTCAGTCTTTACCACTTGTTGCTCATCGGCAAGATCCGGGATATTTTGCGCAGCGAGGAGGTTAAGTGCTACTTCCTGGTGGTTGGGCTGGCCGTGCTTTTTGTTTTTCTGAGCCTCCTGGGGCGTTTTGACGATTTCCCCCAGATTTACACCACCGAAGAAACCTTCCGCCATTCTTTGTTCCAGGTTTCCTCCCTGATCACCACCGCCGGCTTTACCACAACGGATTACAACGTTTGGCCTATGCTGAGCAAGACTGTGCTTGTTTTGGTAATGTTCCTTGGGGCAATGGCCGGTTCTACCGCAGGCGGCATTAAGATCTCCAGAATCATCATTGCCATTAAGGGCGCTTATATCAACGTCCGGAAACTGATCAATACCCGCTATGTGCCAAAAGCGAAGTTTGAAGGAAAAACCCTGGAGCAAAAAACCATCAATGATGTGTTTGCCTTCGTCACGTTGTATTTCTTCATTCTTTTGATGGTACTGCTGCTGTTGTCCTTCGACGGAATCAACGGCGCAGTTGTCCAGATCACATCTGACGCCGGAACATATGAAGTAAAACACGACTTCTTCAGCAACTTCTCCGCAACCCTCGCCTGCATTTCCAACGTAGGTCCGGCCTTTGAGGCCATCGGCCCTTATGCCAGCTATGCCGGCTACAACGGATTCTCAAAGGTTCTTCTGTCCCTGGTTATGCTATTGGGACGCTTGGAAATTTTACCTGTGCTGATCTTGTTCAGTAAGCGCACCTGGAAAAAATTTTGATAAAAACCTACAAAAAAGCAAGGATGCCGAGTGGTATCCTTGCTTTTTCTGTGTTTTGGCTCAGGCACTGCAAGAAAATCATTCCAGAGTAGATAAAAGATAATTGTTATGGTAAAATATCCACAACATCTTTTTGCTGTTTCTTAATTTCACAAGTGATAAAATAATCAGACTACAATCGTTTGGGGGACGTTATGCAAAAATTGGTCAGTTATATAAAAGACACTCTGATCACGATCGTGCTGCTAGCCGGTGCTTTCGGTATCAGCTTAGTGTGTCAAAGGTTCAATGTTGAAGAACATACTACCACGGTATTTGTCTTTGCCGTCTTTTTGATATCCCTCATTACAAACGGCTACCTATACGGACTGCTGGCGGCAGTAGCCGGTACATTGGCGGTTAATTATGCTTTTGCTTTTCCCTATTTTGCGCTCAATTTTACGACTCCGGTGAATTTGATCTCTGCGGCAGTATTGATCGTCATTTCGCTTCTGACTAGCACGCTTACAACCAAATTAAAGCAGCACGAAGCGATGAAAGCCGAAAGCGAAAAAGAAAGTATGCGCGCCAATCTGCTCCGTGCGGTTTCCCACGATCTGAGAACGCCCCTGACGACCATTTACGGTTCCAGTACAACACTGCTGGAAAACAGCGAAGCTATGACAGAAACACAAAAAGCCAAAATCTTGACTGGTATCAAAGAAGATTCCCAATGGCTAATTCGAATGGTTGAAAATTTGCTTTCTGTTACCCGGATCGATTGCGGCCAGGTAAAGATCATTAAAACCCCTACCATCTTGGACGAGTTGATCGACTCCGTGATCTTAAAATTCAAAAAGAGATACCCCACGCAAAAAGTGGTTCTGGAAATTCCTGACGACGTGGTTATGATTCCTATGGATGCAATTTTGATCGAACAGGTCATTGTAAACATACTGGAAAATGCTGTCCAGCATGCCCACGGTATGACCACGCTGACATTGCGTGTCTTTACACTCGGCGCTTCTGCTATTTTTGAAATTACAGATGACGGATGCGGCATTGACCCGAAGCGCATAGAAACCTTATTTTCCGGGCAGTATGCTTCGGAACAAGCGGTTGCAGACGGTCAGAAACGGAACGCTGGCATTGGCTTATCTGTGTGTGCCACAATCATAAAGGCCCACGGAGGCAGTATAAAGGCTGAAAATTTAAAAACAGGAGGTGCCGTTTTCCGGTTCGCTTTGGATACGGAAAAAATTAGCGATGAAGCAGAATAAGTATGTAATTCTCCTGGTAGAAGATGAAGCCAACATCCGCAATCTGGTTGCCACTATGCTGGACACCGCCGGTTACCAAACCGTTGTGGCCGGATCATGCGCAGCGGCCCAAACCTTGTTCGCATCTTATTTACCGGACCTCATCATCCTGGATCTGGGCCTTCCCGATAAGGATGGAATGAACCTTCTGAATTTTGTGCGGCAGAATTCTTTGACACCGATCATCGTGTTGTCCGCCCGCACAAACGAAGCAGATAAGATCCTGGCTTTAGACAGCGGCGCAAACGATTATGTTACAAAGCCCTTTAGTTCCGGTGAACTGCTTGCACGGGTCCGTGCGATCCTGCGAAACAACCGTTTCAGTGCAGAAGAAGGGCGACGGCCCGGTGGCAAGTTCGTGCTTAAGCAATTGCGCATCGATTATGATGCACGACAGGTATTTGTCAAAGAAGCGGCTATTAAGCTGACACAAACAGAGTATAATATCGTAGCTTTTCTTTCCGAAAACTGCGGTAAAATGATGACCTATGCAGCGATCATTAAAGCGATCTGGGGCGAGTACGCACAAGAAGGAAGCATAAAAAAGCTTCAGGTAAATATGGCGAACATTCGCAGAAAGATTGGAGATAAGCCCGGAGAGGGCGAGCAAAATTATATTACAAACGAACTTGGCGTAGGCTATCGTTTGAACGAATGACCTAAACAGCATTGTGTACAGAAGCGCACAATGCTGTTTTACTATTTACCGTCTCTTAATCAGAAAGATGATACAATCACGTAAAATGGGATGGAATGGTTTTCCGAATTCCATACCTCACAAGAAAGGAGCACGCATATGCTAACAACAGGAGAATTTATGCAGTTGGTTCAAAGCTTGATCTGGCTGCTGGCCGGCGTGGGTGTTTTTATCGTCGGTATGAATTTTATGAGCGAAGCATTGGAAAAAAGCGCCGGGGAAGGCATGAAAAAACTGCTCGGCCGCATCAGTAATAACCGGTTTTCCGGTGTCGGTATTGGTGCAGGCGTGACAGCGATCATTCAAAGTTCTTCTGCAACCTCGGTTATGGTAATCGGCTTGGTAAATGCCGGCGTTATGACCCTGATGCAGGCTACACCCATTATTATGGGTGCGAACATTGGTACCACAATCACCGGTGTTTTAGTTGCTTTGAAAAACGACTACTTCGATATGCTGATGTATCTTTGCGCTTTTGCCGGTGTAATGATGGGCTTTTTTAAGCAGGAAAAAATCCGCATTGCCGGTCTTTTGTGTAGCGGTCTGGGTCTGATTTTTGTAGGCCTGAGTGTGATGAGCAGCGAACAGGCTTTTGGAAACCCTCTGGTAGAAACAATGTTTGAGGGCATTTTCAAAGTGATTGATTTCCCCCTGCTGCTGATTCTGGTTGGTGTGATCTTTACCGCACTGATCCAAAGTTCTTCCGCCGCCACCGGTGTTGTGATCACGATGGTCGGTACCGGTGTGATGTCCCTTGATCTTGCGCTGTTTATCGTTCTTGGCGCAAATATCGGCACCTGCGTTACTGCGCTTCTGGCATCCGTCGGCGCAAACGCAAACTCCAAACGTGTTGCCCTGATACACTTCACATTTAACGTGATCGGCACCATTATATTTACCGCAATCGTCTGGATCTTCAAAGAACCTATGTGCAACCTTCTGATATCCTTATTCCCTGGCAGTGATCCTATGTCCCTGCAAATGCGGGTGTCCATTTTCCACGTGATCTTCAATGTGTCCACTACTTGCTTGCTTCTGCCCTTTGTAAAGCAGCTTGTGCAGTATTCCTGTCAGGTGATCAAAGACAGACCGCAGCCGGAGGTTGCACACACCCTCAAATATGTTGACGATCGTCTGCTGTCCACACCCTCTGTTGCGCTTATGCAGGTAAAAAAAGAGATGGATCATATGCTCAGCCTGGTGGAAGAAAATATCCGTCTTTCCTTCTTGGCTATGGAGGATGGCACGCTGGTTAGCGGAGAAAAAATCGTCAAAAACGAAGGGGTTATCGACTTTACCAACGGCGCCCTGACAAAGTTTTTAATCAAGCTTTCCTCCGAAGTAGAACAGCGGGATGAGCTGGTGATCGGCTCCTACTTCCACGTGCTCAACGACTTGGAGCGTATCGGCGACCACGCAGAAAACTTCTATGAGATCGCTCTAGAAATGTCCGGAAAAGGAATTGCTTTCTCTGAAAAGGCCCGGAGCGACATTGGCAGAATGTGTGACAAAGTCTTGCAAATGCTTGCCCTGGCCAAGGATGCCTTTGACTCTCTGCAGGAAGAAGGGCTGCCAAAGCTGGCTGCCCTGGAAGCAGAAATCGACGAAATGAAAAAAGCACTTTCCGCCAGCCACTTTGCCCGTCTTGCAGAAGGCAACTGCAGCCTTGAAGTAAGCCCTTATTATTCCTCTGCGATTGCCGGTCTTGAGCGTGTTGCAGACCACCTGGTCAACGTTGGTTACAGTATCGTCAGCCCTGTTGGTGACGAAAAAGAAAAGGCTTGATTTAAAATCGTATCGCCCACTGGGAAGATCCCGGTGTTATTGATGAAAAAAAGGAGAATGAATTATGCTGATACTTTCCTCTGTCCAAAACACCCAGCCTGACTATGTAGCCCTGGCAATGGTGCTGGTGCTTGGTATCATTGTTGCTGTTATGGCCATCCGGAAACGGCTTGCTACCAAAGCCAAAGTGCCGGATGTGGTCGAAATCCAGCCTCCGGCTGATACAGCCGAGCAAATCGTGGCGCCCGGTGCCGCCGGTCAGGTAAAACTTCACGACGTAGAGCCAAAAAAAGCAGCTATGCTGATGGCGATCGTTGCCGACACATTAGGAAAACCGCTAAATGAATTACGTTTTATTTCCATCAAGGAGGTCAAATAATATGAAATACGAATTAACGCTCAACGGTCGCACCTACGAAATCGAAGTAGAAGTAGCAGAGCCTATGTCCATGCCGGAATTTCAGGCCTATGCTCCGGCACCTGCAGTCGCTGCTGCGCCGGTTGTAGAAGCCGCCCCCAGTGCGCCCGCTGCTGCTCCCTCTGTATCCGGTGACGGCGAGACTGTGAACGCACCGATGCCCGGCAATATTCTGAAGGTAAATGTTGTCTCCGGACAAGCCGTGAAAGAGGGTGATGTGCTGGTCATCCTGGAAGCTATGAAAATGGAAAACGAGATCATGGCTCCCAAAAGCGGCACTGTGAAACAAGTCCTCGTGTCTAAAGGCTCCGCCGTCGACACAGGCGCTCCTCTGGTCGTGATTGGTTAAGGAGGGTCAATATGGAAATCTTGTATCAGAACCTACTGGCTTTTGATCGCTATGATCTGATTATGATCGCTATTGGCTGCCTGCTGGTCTATTTGGCCATTGCAAAGGAAATGGAGCCTTCTCTGCTGCTGCCCATGGGCTTTGGCACGATTTTGGTAAACATTCCTTTTTCTGATGCGCTGGTTGGCCCCATTCAGGAGTTATACCATGCCGGTATCGCCAATGAACTGTTCCCATTGCTCCTGTTTATCGGCATCGGCGCTATGATCGATTTTGGCCCTCTGTTGACCAACCCTAAGCTGATGCTCTTCGGTGCTGCTGCACAGTTTGGTATTTTCTTCACCCTGTGTATGGCAAGCATCTTTTTCCCCGATTTCCGGGACTTCTTCTCCATCGCTATCATCGGTGCTGCGGATGGCCCTACCTCCATTGCGGTAGCCAACAAGCTGGGTTCTCAGTATGTTGGTGCGATCACGGTTGCCGCCTATTCTTATATGGCACTGGTTCCGGTCATTCAGCCGCCGGTCATCAAACTGCTCACCACCAAGAAAGAGCGTTTGATCCGGATGCCCTACGAGCAGAAGTCTGTCAGCAAGCGGACACGTATTCTCTTCCCCATCATTATTACCGTCGTTGCCTCTGCCATTATTCCCCAGGCCACTGCGCTGATCGGTTTTCTGATGTTCGGCAACCTGATCCGGGAGTGCGGCGTGCTGGAAAGCCTCTCTGCCACTGCACAGAATGTGCTTGCGAATTTGATCACTATTTTCCTGGGTATTTCCGTTGCGTTTAATATGACCGCTGATAAATTCCTGCAGCTGGACACCCTGTTGATTATGGGTCTGGGTCTGATTGCCTTTATCGTGGACACCGCCGGCGGTGTTCTGTTTGCGAAGCTTTTGAACCTGTTCACCAAGAACAAAGTCAATCCTATGATCGGTGCAGCCGGTATTTCCGCTTTCCCCATGTCCGGCCGTATCGTTCACAAAATGGCACAGGAGGAAGATCCGCAGAACTTCCTGCTGATGCACTCGATCGGTGTCAATGTTTCCGGCCAGATCGCTTCTGTGATCGCCGGTGGTATTATCCTGAACATTGCCGCTAAGTTAATGGGAGGTTAAGCATATGAATTTTTTAACGAATACCGCGGTTAATCTGGAGTTTAATCCAGCGGCTTTTGTGAACAACTTAAAGTATATGGGTGTTGGTATGCTGGTGATCTTCGTCGTGATCGGCATTATCATTTTGGCAACCAAGCTGGTAAACTATTTGTTCTCTGAATAAGTACTTATAAAACCCCCTCACATATGGCGGATATGTGAGGGGGTTTCTTATTTTCCTTTCAGCGGTGGTCTGCTTTGGTTGCTCTTTCTTGTATCCGGGTGCCGCGGTTTTTGCTTTTCTGTCGGTATTTCAGCGGTGTTATGCCCACTTCTTTCCGGAAAATCCGGGAAAAATTGTGCGCACCCAAACCAACAAATTCAGCAATATCTGCCATCGTATAGGTCTGGGTTTCCAGCAACCGGCAAGCCTCTTGTATTCGCAGCTTCGTCAAATACTGATAGGGAGAAAAACCTGTGGTCTGTTTAAACAACTCTGAAAAATAGGTGCGTTCCAAGCCGATCTGTTCTGCAATATCTGCTACGCTGGCTATTTTATGGTAATCCGTTTGGATAAAGCCGATGGCCTTGTCTACAAGCGTGCCTTTTTCTGGCGCAGCCTTATCCTGCAGCAATGTTCCAAGCAATCCCATTGCACAGCCATTCAGCCGCAGCTGCGCTCCGGCATCCCGACACAGCCAGTATTTTGCCATCATTTCCAACCAGTTTCTGATTTCTTCGTAATAAGATGCCGGAAAGAACGGTGTTTTGGAAGTAATGCCCGCTTCTTTTAGATAGGTGCCAACCTGCACACCATCCAAAGCGCAGGAAAAACCAACGCGTTTATGCACCGGGTCTGTGGTGTGCTGAACTGCATCCCCCGGCAGTAGCGCATAGCAGGCGCCGGCCGTGAACGGAAACTCGTTTCCGTTGATAATCACAGAGCCTTTTCCTTCGATGCAACATTCAATTAAATAGATACCCCGGACAATAGGACCGCGCATTGAACCACGAACCCGATCCTCTTTTGCCAGCAAAACCGAGATGCTCTGATGTTCCTGCATTTTGGCAACCTCCCAACAAATTGAGAAAAACAACCCACAAATTCGTCTTGAATGGAAAATTTTCCTTTGCTATCATTGTTTTATCACAAAAACTTGAAAGGGGCAAGGAAAATGTCTGAAAAAAAGCTCAATGTTGCGCTCATTGGCTGCGGCCAGATCGCATCTACCCACATTCCTGCCATTCTGGCAAAGAAAGAATGTAACCTCTACGCTATCTGCGACAGCGCTACCGATGACCGGATGCAAAAAGCAATGGAGAAGGTCGGTATGCCTGACTTCTGCAAAGAGCATGCCTTCACCGACTATCGGGATCTGGTAGACGATCCTAACATTGACATTGCCGTCATCATTACAGACGACTACACCCACTGTGAGATCACTTGTGCTTTTCTACGTGCCGGCAAGGACGTGTTGCTGGAAAAGCCCATGGCTTTAAACAACGAAGAGTGCGCAATTATGCGGCAGGCAGAAAAAGAATCCGGCCGCCGGCTGATGGTCGGCCAGGTTGGACGCTATGCCAATCTTTACAAAAAAGCCAAAGCGCTGGTGAGTGAAGGCGCGATTGGTGAACTGGTATATGTAGAAGGCGAGTATGCCCACGATTACAAGAAGTCCAGGGGCTACGCAGACTGGCGCGTGACTCCCCAGCGTAATGGTATGATCGGCGGCGGCTGCCACGCTGTTGACTTCCTGCGCTGGATTGCAGGCGATCCGGAGGAGGTTTTCGCCTACTCCAACCATAAGTACCTCACCGACTGGCCTGCAAATGACACCACCATTGCCGTATTCAAATTCCCCAACAACGTGATCGGCAAGATCTTCTGCTCCATTGGTGTCAAGCGGAATAAGGCCAACCGCTTCTGTCTGTATGGCACAGAGGGTACGATCATTGGCGAAAACGGACAGGATATCAAGCTGTTCCAGGTGGATAAAAACGGCAACAACTTTACATTCCCCAAGCTTGTACCTTACCCCCATAACAGCCACAATATGACCGGTGAATTCAGCGATTTTGTGGATGCTTTGCTGCAGAACCGTCCCTGCCCCATCTCCTCTCACGACGGTGCTTCCACCGTTGCCGTTTGCTGTGCTGCTGTAGAGGCGGCCCAAAAGGGTCAGCCTGTGAAGATTGTATATCCTGAGTTATAATATATAGCGAAAAAAGAGCGTAGCAAAAATGAACTGCCCCAGTTTGTGCGGACAGCACAAAAAAGAGTCCCTATGTAGGAATATTTAGTTTTATGCGGAGTGGCGCAGCGTCAGCGGCGCCACTCCAGTTTTATTCTGGATGCGCTCGTGGTTATAGAAGTGAATGTATT